>CAZPZQ010000409.1:0-2112 GCA_964590745.1 uncultured Mycobacterium sp.
CCAACCTGCTGGTGCTGGCGGGCGCCCGGATCTCGCAGGACAGGGGCCGGTCGGTGCCGTTGTCGACGGTGGTCAGTGCGGCCATCTCCGAGGTGGAGGACTACCGCCGGGTGCACACCGCGACGGTGCCCGACGTCATGGTGACCGGCGCGGCCACCGGTGACACCGTCCACCTGCTCGCCGAGTTGATCGACAATGCGCTGCGGTATTCGCCGCCGACCGAGCAGGTTTGGGTGTCGGCGATGGCCACCGATGACGCCGGAGTGCTGATCGAGATCATCGATTCCGGGTTGGGGATGACCGACGGCGATCTGCGCATCGCCAACATGCGGCTGGCCACCGGCGGCGAGTTGTCCCCGGAAAACGCCCGCCACATGGGTCTTTTCGTGGTGAGCCGGCTGGCGCACCGGCACGGTATCGGAATACGGCTGACCCGAGCCAAGTCGTTGCCCGCGCGCGGCATCGTCGCCGGGGTATACCTGCCGCCGAGTCTGCTGGTCGGCAGTTTCGCCGGCGACCAACCTGAACCGCACCGGACACCGGACGTGAACGTGGCGTCGACGCGGGTCGGCGCGACGTCCCGGCCGGCTCGAAGTGTCGCGCACCGCGGCCGCATACCCGAAGGCCAGACCGCGGGGTCGACGCTGCCGCAACGCGACCCGGGCGGCAGCGGCATTACCGGTGGGTCGGCGCCAACCGGCGAGCAAGCCCGGCCGACCGGCACCGCAGCCTACTTTTCCGCGCGGGCGCGGGCCGAACGCGCCAGGGCGCACTGGCCCGGGTCCGAACCGCCGGACGGTCAACCCGAGCAGCCGGACGGGCCGGTCGAAGCCACGGCCGCGGCGCCGGAGGATGCAGACGTGATCTATCAGCGGATGCTGTCGGAGTGGCTGGTCGATCCGCACGAGTTGGGCCGCAGCCCGGATCTGAACTGGAAAACGGTGTGGGATCACGGCTGGTCGCTGGCCGCCGAGGCGGAGAACGTGCCGGTCGCCTCGCACACCGAACAGGGCTTACCGATCCGCGAGCCGGGTGCCCGGTTGGTGCCGGGTTCCCCCGCGGGGCCGAGCCCGCCGGACGGTCCGCCGTCGCGTCACCAGGCCGAACCGGGGCGGCCGGTACCATCCAACGGCGAGTCACGTCGAGGTGCTCACCGGGCGCCGGAACGCGACCCCGATGCGGTGCGCGCATCGATCAGCAGCCACTTCGGCGGAGTTCGCGCCGGGCGCTCACATGCCCGGGAGCCTGACCCGGAAACCAACCCCGAAACCGACCAGGAAGCCGATCACCGATGACGCTGCCGTCCAGCCAGCATCCGCGTTCGTCGGACAATTCGCTGGACTGGCTGGTGTCCAGCTTCGCCCGCGAGGTGCCCGGGGTAACCCATGCCGTGCTGGTGTCGGTGGATGGGCTGCTGGTCGCGGCCAGTGAGTACCTGCCGCCCGAACGGGCCGACCAGTTGGCCGCGGTGTGCTCGGGGCTGGCCAGCCTGGCGACCGGGGCGGCACAGCTGTTCGAGGCCGGCCAAGTGTTGCAGTCGGTGGTGGAGATGGACAACGGCTACCTGCTGCTGATGCGGGTGGGTGACGGATCGCACCTGGCGGCGCTGGCCGCAGCCTCGTGCGATATCGGGCAGATCGGCTACGAGATGGCGGTTCTGGTCGAGCGGGTGGGCAGTGTCGTCCAGTCGTCCCGGCGCACGGCGCCGGATGGCCGACCTGCTCATCAGACCGCTGCGCGCCCCGCATCGTCGCCCAGCGTGCCGCGCTGGTGAATGGCATGACTACCGCCGAACCGCCGATACCCGAGCAGGCCGAACCCGAGCCGAACCTGGTACGCCCGTACACACTCACCGCCGGTCGGACCGACACCAGCGTACGGCTGCCGCCGGAAGCACCGGTGCAGGCGTTGCGGTCGGCGCTGTCGCACCATTGGCCAGCGAACGACATGCGCGGCAGGATCGTCGAACTGTGCGCCAAGAGTCCGTCGGTTGCCGAGATCTCGGCCCGGCTGAATTTGCCGCTCGGCGTTGCGCGCGTCCTGGTCGGTGATCTGGTCACGGCAGGATACGTTCGGGTACATCCGACGTTGAATGACCACTCCAGCCGAGCG
>CAZPZQ010000409.1:2122-2790 GCA_964590745.1 uncultured Mycobacterium sp.
AGGACGCTGCGTGGCCTACGCGCGCTCGGCTAGCCGAGATGCCGCCTCGACGAAGATCGTCATCGCGGGCGGCTTCGGCGCCGGCAAGACCACGTTCGTCGGCGCCGTTTCGGAGATCATGCCGCTGCGCACCGAGGCGCTGGTCACCGATGCGTCGGCCGCGGTCGACGTGCTGGAGGCCACTCCGGACAAACGAACCACCACGGTGGCGATGGATTTCGGCCGGATCACCCTGGGCCACGATCTGGTGCTGTATCTGTTCGGCACACCCGGTCAGCGCCGATTCTGGTTCATGTGGGACGACCTGGTACGCGGCGCGATCGGCGCGATCGTGCTGGTCGACTGCCGGCGGCTGCAAGACAGCTTCGCCGCAGTTGACTTCTTCGAGCACCATAATCTGCCGTTCCTGATCGCGATCAACCAATTCGACGGTGCCCCAAGGTATCCCGTCGCCGAGGTGCGCAAGGCGCTGACCCTGCCCGCGCACATCCCGGTGATCACCGTGGACGCCCGGGACCGCCGCTCGGCCAGGGACGCACTGATCGCGATCAGCGAGCACGCCTTGGCCGATCTGGCAACCAGCCACCGTTGACGCTGCCGCCGGCGTTAGCGCCGGCACTGGCGCGCACCAACGCAGTTGAGTGTGCGTCCCGGGCGGGATTTATGCT
>CAZPZQ010000410.1:0-2776 GCA_964590745.1 uncultured Mycobacterium sp.
CCCGGCGGACCGGGAAAAGCGCCGGCGCTCGGTGGACAGCCGCCTATTGTGCCAGAACCCGGGCGGTCAGAAAAACCACCGGTAACCGCCAGCGATGGACGCCTCACGCCCGGTGGTCGAAGCACTTGCTCTCAACCCGGCGGCTCATCCGCCAGCCTTGGGCGGTGCGAACGAACTCGTCGTCGTACCAGAGCCCCAGCAGCATGGTGACCGGTTTCTCACCCGCGAACACCATCGGGTTGAAGCAGAAGGTGCGGGCCGTAGCGGTGTCTCTGGTGTCCGCGTTGACCTGGATGGACGGCAGGCCAAGCATGTGCGCGTAGTTGGCGAAAGCCGGCAGCACCTCGCTCAGCCAAGCTTTCACCTCCGGGTAGCGGCCGTCGATACCACCCATCGCGCGGTAATCGATGTAGGCATCCGCGGTGAAGACCGCATCGAGGTCGTCGAAGCGACGCCGGTCGATGGCGGTGGAGTAATCAACCAGCAACCGTTGAATCTGCCACTGGTCGGAAATTTCGGTCAGGCTCGGCATTCCTTGATTGAACACGACGAGTTGCCAACGTTAGGCTGACCTGCCATGCGGAAGTTCATCGCCAGCCTGGCGGCTGCGGTTGTGGCCGTGTGCGGCTTTTCGGTTCCGACGGCGGCTGCCGACATTTCCCAGCCGGCCGGCTCGGTGCCCATTCCGGACGGGCCGGCACCGGCCTGGATCGTCGCCGATCTCGACACCGGCCAAGTCCTCGCGGAAAGTGACGCATACACCGGGCACCCGCCGGCGAGCACCATCAAGGTGCTGCTGGCCCTGGTGGCCCTGGACGAACTGGATCTGGACTCCACCGTGGTCGCCACCCCGGCCAACACCGAGGTGGAGTGCAATTGCGTCGGCATCCAGCCCGGCCGCAGCTACACCGCCCGTCAGTTGCTGGATGCGGTGCTGTTGGTGTCCGGGAATGATGCCGCCAACACGTTGGCGGACATGCTCGGCGGATTCGACGCGGCGGTGGCCAAGATGAACGCTAAAGCCGCCGAGATCGGCGCCAGCAGTACCTACGCCACCTCACCGTCCGGGCTGGACGGCCCGGGCGGGCCGGGTTCGACCACTCCGCACGACTTGGCCGTCACCTTCCGGGCCGCGCTGGCCAACCCGGTATTCGCCGCGATCACCGCCGCGCCGTCGGCGATGTTCCCCGGCGACGCCGGTGACCACCCGATCGTCAACCAGGACGAGTTACTGCATCGCTATCCCGGCGCGATCGGCGGGAAGACCGGGTTCACCAACGCCGCCCGCAAGACTTTCGTCGGTGCGGCCGCTCGCGATGGACGCCGCCTGGTCATCGCGATGATGTACGGGCTGATCCGTGCCGGCGGCCCGACCTACTGGGACCAGGCCGCTACCTTGCTGGACTGGGGCTTCGCCCAGGATCCGCAGGCCGGCATCGGCGTGCTCTGACACGTCGCTCGCGACGGCTAGAACTCATTGAGAGTGCGCTCACGGCGGGTTTCGGCGCCGAATTTGGCCCTCCGCGCACACTCAGAGCCGTGGACGCACAGTCAACACACCGGGCGGATCAACACACTCGGCCGCGCAAGATCACCACGTCGGGTCGGGTCAGCACCGACGGGCCGGTTCGCGGATCTTCGGTGAAGCACAGCAGGTCGGCGGGTGCGCCATGCTCCAGGCCGGGCCAGCCCAGCCAGCGTCGGGCGTCCCAGCAGGCCGCGCCCAGCGCCTGCGTTGCGCTCATTCCGATGCCCCGGAGTGCTTGGACTTCATCGGCGATCCGGCCGTGGGCGATCGCGCCACCGGCGTCGGTGCCGGCGTAGATCGGTATCCCGGCCTCCCGCGCGGCGGCGATCCGTGGCCGAGAACTGGCGTACAGGCTGCGCATGTGTGCGGCGTAGGCCGGATACTTCGCTGCTGAGTCGGCGATCCCCGGAAAGTTGTCGGTATTGACCAGCGTCGGAACCAACGCGGTGCCGTGTCTTACCATCAGTTCGATGACATCGTCGGTGATGCCGGTGCCATGCTCGATGCAGTCGATGCCGGCGGTGATCAGACCGGGCAACGCGTCTTCGCCGAACACGTGTGCGGTGACCCGGGCCCCGTGGGAGTGCGCGGTACCGATGGCTTCGCGGAGCACATCGTCGGGCCACAGCGGCATCAGCTCACCGGCATCGCGGTCGATCCAGTCACCGACCAGCTTGACCCAGCCGTCGGAGCGGCGGGCCTGTACTGCCACCGCCTCAGGCAGTTGGGTTTCGTCCTCGATGTCGATTGCCAGGCCGCGGATGTAGCGTTTGGGCCGGGCCAGATGCCGGCCGGCACGGACAATCCGCGGCAGGTCGTCGCGGTCGTCCAGCGAACGGGTGTCGATCGGTGATCCGCAGTCGCGCAGCAGCAGCGCACCGACATCGCGTTCGGTTTCGGCCTGCGTCACGGCCTCGTCGAGGGTGACCGCACCGGCCGGCCCGATCCCGACGTGGCAGTGCGCGTCGACCAACCCGGGCAGAATCCAGCCGTCAAAGCCAGAACCGCCAAACACGGTCTCAGCGTCCCTGACGGGTTCGACGCTGATCCGGCCGTCGACGATCCAGAACTGCACCGGCGCTTCATCCGGCAGACCGCGGCCACGCACGTGCAGACGCACGGCGGCTATTTCTGGCCGGGAAAATTCAGCTTGGACAGGTCGAAATCGGCCAGTCCGGGCGGTAGTTCGTCGAGGCCGTTCGGCATCTGAGACAGGTCGGGGAAGCCGGCCGGCATGCCGCCCATCAG
>CAZPZQ010000411.1:0-2767 GCA_964590745.1 uncultured Mycobacterium sp.
GCCGGCGCTGCGGCGGCGGCGGCCGGCGCCGGCGCGACGGCGGGGCTCGGGGCCGGGATCGGTGACGGGGGCACAGCCAGTGCGGCGACCGGCGCCGGAACCACCGGCGGGATCGACACCGGGGTGACACCGGCCAGCCCCGCCAGGCCCGCCAAGCCGGACAATCCACTCAACACCCCCGCGGGGGCGACGGCCACCGGGGCGGCCAGCAGCGGCAGCACAGCAGGGATCAGCGCGAGAGTCGGCTCGAGCAGCGACTTCAGCAGCGCGATGACGTCGGTGATGACCGTGCCGACCGCTTCGATACCGGTGAATACCAGGGTGAAGCCGATGGTCGCGGGATTACCCGAAGCGAACGCCGCAGTCAGATCAACCCCGATGAAGGCGAAGGTCTGCGACAGATACACCACGAATTGGCTGATATCCATCGGGTAGCCCAGCGCAAAGGCGATGTTGAACGGGCTGAAGAACGAGATCGGGTTGCCCACCCAGGGCAGATACGGGTCGAACCCGCCGAGCAGCGACTGCAGGTAGGGGTTTTCCACCAGCACGTTGATCATCGGCTGCAAGACGTTGTTGTAGAAGTCGCTGTATCCGATCTGTTGCAACCAGGCCAGGACTTCGTCCGTCCGGTCGGGTGGCGACGGGGCGCCGGCACCGGTCGCTGCGGCGTGTGCTTTCACGATGGTCGGTGCCGGGGCGGTGTCCGGCGCGGCGGCCGCCGCGCCGCCGGCTACGGCCTGGTAGGTGCTCATCACGGTGGCGGCCTGCACCCACATCCGCACGTAGTCGGCCTCGTTCACCGCGATCGGGATGGTGTTGACACCGAAGAAGTTCGTCGCAACAAGCGCCGCGTGGGTGACGTGGTTGGCGGCCAGTTCGGCCAGGGTGGGCATGGCAGCCAGCGCGGTGGTGTAGGCGGTGGCGGCGATCTCCTGCTGGGCGGCCATCGCCGCGCTGTCCGCGCTGGCCTGCATCAGCCAGGCGTGATACGGCGCGTTGGCAGCCAGGTACGTCTCAGCGGTCGGGCCGGCCCACGCCCCGGCCTGCACCGCACCCAGCAGCGCGGCCAGCTCGGCGGCCGTCGCGGCGTATTCGGTACTCAACGAATTCCACGCCGCCGCGGCCGCCAACAGCGGGCCGGGGCCCGGGCCGCTGGACAGCAGCGCCGAATGCACCTCGGGCGGGGTGGCGATCCAAATCGGTGTGGTCACCACGTCAGCTCTCTCGGGGTACACCGCCCCGGGTCGCAGGACGCGAAGACGTGAGTATCCTGGCTCTCGGATCGCCGCTCGCCTCGCCTTCCAGCTTGCTATGAAGCCGTGGCCGATGAGGGTCGCTCCCCGATGACAGTGGCGGGACCGCGCCGGATTTGCACCGGCTTCCTACAACGTCATCGCCTTACCGGCGCAGTATCGCACCCGACCGGCGAAACCGGAAGCACCAACCGAGGTTGCGGTACCGGCGGTATCACCTTAATGTCGGCTCCATGCGTTTCAACGGGCCCGCCCGTGCGCCGATCCATCTCGGCTCCGGCGCCCCGGTAGTGCTGCTGCACCCCTTCCTGATGTCGCAGATGGTCTGGCAGACCGTCGCCCCGCAACTGGCTGACACCGGTCGCTACGAGGTGTTTGCGCCCACCATGGCCGGCCACCACGGTGGACCGTCCGCCGGCACCTGGTTTCTCAGCTCTGCGGTACTGGCCGACCACGTCGAGCGTCAGCTCGACGAATTGGGCTGGCAGACCGCTCATGTCGTCGGCAACTCGCTGGGCGGCTGGGTGGCATTCGAGCTGGAACGGCGCGGCCGAGCACGCACCGTCACCGCCATCGCGCCGGCCGGCGGCTGGTACCGCTGGAGCCTGACCAAGTTCGAGGTGATCGGCAAGTTCGTCGGCGGCGTGCCGATCTGGGTGCTGGCCCAACTCCTGGGACCGCACCTGCTGCGTCTGCCGTTCAGCCGACGCCTGGGCAGTCTGCCGATCAGCGGATCGCCGGACGGGATCAGCGACGACGAACTCCTCGCCGTGATCGATGACCTGCGGCATTGTCCGGCGTATTTCCAGCTGCTGGTCAAGTCGCTGCTGCTGCCCGGTCTGGTGGAATTGGCCCACACCGCGGTGCCGACGCGGCTGGTCCTGTGTGAAAAAGACCGGGTGGTGCAGCCGCGGCGGTTCAGCAAGTACTTCACCACGAACCTGCCCGCCGACACCGAGGTGACCTGGCTGGACGGCGTCGGCCACATCCCGATGTTCGAGGCGCCGGGACGGGTCACCGAAGTCATCACCGAGTTTGTCGATCAGTACCTGCCGCCACTGCGGGCGGCCCGTTAGCGCGGGGCGGCCACCTAGCGCGAACAGACCCAAAAGCACCCCAAAACGCGCTGTCGAGGGTACCCTTGCGTCTGCTCGGCGAATCGGCGACCGCGGCGAACTAAGCGTCCACCAGGGCTTTCTTGAGGTTTTCGGCGACCGAGCCGAGGAACTCCTCGGTGGTCTGCCACGGCTGGTCCGCACCGATCAGCAACGCCAGGTCCTTGGTCATCTGCCCGCCCTCCACCGTGTGGACGACGACCTCCTCGAGTTTTTCGGCGAATCGGGTGACCTCGGGGGTGTCGTCCAGCTTGCCGCGGTGCGCCAGCCCGCGGGTCCAGGCGAAGATCGAGGCGATCGGGTTGGTGGAGGTGGGCTTGCCGGCCTGGTACTGGCGGAAGTGCCGGGTCACGGTGCCGTGCGCGGCTTCGGACTCCACCGTCTTGCCGTCGGCGG
>CAZPZQ010000412.1:0-2741 GCA_964590745.1 uncultured Mycobacterium sp.
CCAGCGCCGGGCCGCGCGCACCACGCAGGTGGTCTCGTCGAAGATCTGCAGCGCCTTGGTGCCCAGCATCGATCCGGCAGCCATCATGCCTTCGTAGTCGAGCGGGACGTCGAGGTGCTCTTCGGTCAGTATCGGGGTCGACGAGCCGCCGGGCGTCCAGAATTTCAGCCGATGCCCATTGCGCACCCCGCCGGCATAGGCCAGCAGCTCACGTAACGTGATGCCGAGCGGTGCCTCGTATTGGCCCGGGCGGTTGACGTGGCCGGACAGCGAATACAGGGTGAACCCGCGGGATTTCTCGGTGCCCATGGAACGGAACCAGTCGGCGCCGTTGAGCATGATCGACGGCACGCTGGCGATGGATTCGACGTTGTTGACCACCGTCGGGCACTGGTACAGCCCGGCCACCGCCGGAAACGGTGGCCGCAGTCTGGGCTGTCCGCGGTAGCCTTCCAGCGAATCGATCAGCGCGGTTTCCTCGCCGCAGATGTAGGCACCGGCGCCGGCGTGCACGGTGATGTCCAGGTCGAAGCCGGACCCGCCGATGTTACTGCCGAGATAACCGGCGGCGTACGCCTCGGCGACCGCTGCGTGCAACCGCCGCAGCACCGGCAGCACCTCGCCACGCACGTAGATGAAGGCCCGGTGGGCCCGGATCGCATAGCAGCAAATGATGACGCCCTCGATCAGCACGTGCGGCGTCGCCAGCATCAGCGGCATGTCTTTGCACGTCCCGGGCTCCGACTCGTCGGCGTTGACCAGCAGATAATGAGGCTTCCCTGCTGCGCCCTCAGTGCCCTGCGGGACGAACGACCATTTGGTGCCGGTGGAAAAGCCCGCGCCGCCTCGTCCCCGCAGGCCGGATTCTTTGACCGTCTCGATCACTGTGTCCGGGTCCATCGCCAGGGCCCGTTGCATGGCCAGGTAACCGTCGTGGCGGCGGTAGGTGTCCAGCGTCCACGGTTCCGGGTCGTCCCAGTAACGGCTCAGCACCGGTGTGAGCGGCGTGGCGGGGGAGGTCGGTGTGGCGGTCATTGCTGACCGCCTTCGGACCCGTCAGCGCCCGGGGCTTCCGGCGCCTGCATGTCGTGCTCGCGAGCGAACTGCAGTCCGGCCAGGGTGGCTGCGCCGAGGCCGCCCTGACCGTCGTCGTCACGTTCGTCGAAGAATCCGGCTAACACCCGTGCGGTTTCTCGAAAGCTGCACAGTGGCATGCCGCGGGTCGGGCGCGGCGCGTCACCGGAGCGCAGCGCGTCGACCAGGGCGCGGGCCGACTCCGGGGTCTGGTTGTCGAAGAACTCCCAGTTCACCATCACCACCGGCGCGTAGTCACAGGCCGCGTTGCACTCGACATGCTCGAGGGTGACTTTGCCGTCCGCTGTGGTTTCGGCATCTTCGATGCCCAGGTGTTCCTTGAGGCTGTCGAGGATGGCGTCGCCACCCATCACCGCGCACAACGTATTGGTGCAGACGCCCACCAGATACTCACCGGTGGGTGCGCGCCGGTACATCGAGTAGAACGACGCCACCGCGGCGACTTCGGCGAGAGTCAGTCCGAGCATGTCCCCGCAGAACGCCAGGCCGGCCGGGGTGAGATAGGAGTCTTCGGCTTGCACCAGATGTAACAGCGGCTGAATCGCCGAACGCGGCTGGGGGTAGCGGGCGATGATGTCCCGGGCTTCGGCCTCCAGCCGCGCGCGCACCTCCGCCGGGTAGGACTTCGGGGCGTCCGGGTAGTTGAACTGACCCGGTTCCTCGGGTGGGCGGCCGAGTTGGATGAATTTGCGCTCGCCGTCGGTACCCCTGGTCGGCGGCATCAGCCGGCCGCGGCCGGTTTTGGCGCCGGCCTCGGAGGCCGCGGACTCGGTCCGGGAGTCGGGCGTGGTCACCGGTCGACTCCGCCCATCACCGGATCGATGCTGGCGACCGACGCGATCACGTCCGCGACCAGTCCGCCTTCACACATCGCGGCGACAGCTTGCAGGTTGGTGAACGACGGGTCCCGGTAGTGCACGCGATACGGGCGGGTGCCGCCGCCAGAGACCATGTGCACACCGAGCTCACCGCGTGGTGACTCCACCGAGATGAACACTTGGCCGGGCGGCACCCAGATGTCTTCGGTGACCCGTTTGAAATGGTGGATCAGACCTTCCATCGAGTGGCCCATGATCCAGGCGATGTGTTCTTTCGAGTTGCCCTGCCCATCGGGGCCAACCGTCAGGTCGCCGGGCCAGGCGATTTTGCGGTCCTCGATCATGACCGGCTGTCCGTGTGACTTGGCCAGCTTTTCCACGCACTGTTCGATGATTTTCAGTGACTCCTTAATCTCCTTGATCCGGATGATGTAGCGGCCGTAGGCATCACAGCCGTCATCGGTGATCACGTCGAAGTCGTAGTCCTGGTAGCCGCAGTACGGCTCGGCGCGGCGCAGGTCGTAGGGCAGTCCGGTGGAACGCAGGATCGGCCCGGTGATGCCTAACGCCATGCACCCGGTCAAGTCAAGGTAGCCAACATCTTTGGTGCGCGCCTTCCAGATGTAGTTCTCGTTGAGCAGGTCCTCGATATCTTTCAGGCGCTGCGGCATCAGTTCGAGGAAGTCTCGAATTTGCGGGATCGCCTCGTCCGGCAGGTCTACCGACACCCCACCCGGCCGGATGTACTGGTGGTTCATCCGCAGGCCGGTGATGGTTTCGAAGATGTCGAGTACCAGCTCGCGCTCCCGGAAGCCGTACAGCATCGCG
>CAZPZQ010000413.1:0-2738 GCA_964590745.1 uncultured Mycobacterium sp.
GGCTGGCCAGCGGTGCGCACATGACGTTGATCCCGGAACAACCGTTCGACGTCGAAGAGGTGTGCCGGTTAGTCAAGAAGCGCTTCCAGCACGGCTCAGCGCACTTCATCTGCGTGGTCGCCGAAGGAGCCAAACCCGCGGCCGGATCGATGAGCCTGCGCGAAGGCGGCCTCGACGAGTTCGGCCACGAGCGGTTCACCGGGGTGGCCGCTCAGCTGGCCGTCGAGATCGAACAACGGGTCAAAAAGGAAGTACGCACCACGGTATTGGGTCACGTGCAACGCGGCGGAACGCCCACCGCCTCCGACCGGGTGCTGGCCACGCGGTTCGGCGTCAACGCCGCTGATGCCGCGCACGCCGGCGAGTACGGCATGATGGTGTCGCTGCGCGGCCCGGATATCGGCCGGGTGCTGCTGGCCGACGCGGTGCGCCAACTGAAGTTGGTGCCGCAGGGCCGCTATGACGACGCCGCCGCCTTCTTCGGGTAGCGCTGGACACGGCGAGCAGACACAAATGTCCCCGAAAATCGCGGGTTTTGGGCGCTTTTGTGTCTGCTCGGCGGGTTAAAGCTGCCCGAGGTCATCGGGGACGTCGACGGCGTACTGCTGGAGTACGTCCAAGCTCACTACCTCCAGGGTGCGTTGGTGGGTGGCGGCTAGCACCACCGGTGCGGCGTAACCGTCGTGGTGGGCCCGCAGCCAGTTCAACGCGGTGACGCACCAGCGATCACCCGGAACCAGGCCGGGAAAGCGGTAGGCCGGCACCGGGCTGGACAGATCATTACCGATCGAGCGCTGGTGCTGCAGGAACTCGGCAGTCACCACCGCGCAGATGGTATGCATCCCGACATCCTGCGGACCGGTCGAGCAGCAGCCGTCGCGATAGAAGCCGGTGACCGGGTCAGTGCCGCACGGTTGCAGCGGACCGCCCAGCGCGTTGCGATCAGCCATCGCTGCGTAGCCCCCTCAGTCGGGTCCAGTGCCGAGCCGAAGTCTACTGAGCACAGCACCGGCCGCGCGCCGGTTACGGTGGGATCATGGCGGACCAGATTCGTGACTTGCTCTGGTCGGACGCCGCGGAGATCTACCGCGGCATCTGCGCGCACCCGTTCATCACCGGGTTGACCGATGGATCGTTGGGCCACGACAGATTTCGCTACTACGTCACACAGGATGGGCATTACCTGCGCGGCTATGCGCGCGCGTTGGCCGGGTGCGCCGCCAAAGCGCCCACGGAGGCCGACCTGGTGATGTTCGCTGCCCACGCGGGCGAGGCGATCGCGGCTGAGCGGATGTTGCACACCGAACTGCTGGCCGGGTTGGGTCTCGGCGCCGACCGGGCTGCATCGCTGCCGGTGGCTCCGACGACCCAGGCTTACGTCAGTTACCTCCTGGCCGTCACCCACACCGGCTCTTACGCCGAAGCCGTCGCCGCGGTGCTGCCCTGCTACTGGATCTACGCCCGAGTAGGCGAGCACCTGCAGCGGAGCGGTTCGCCCGACCCGCTGTATCGCCGCTGGATCGCCATGTATGCGGGCGAGGATTTTCAGGCGGTGGTCAAGGCGGTGCTAGCGGTCACCGACCGGATCGGCGCAGCGGCGTCGCCGCGAGAGCAACGCTTGATGCGCAGGCACTTTCACGCTACGGCGCGCTACGAATGGATGTTCTGGGACGCCGCCTACCGGATGGAAGAATGGCCGGTGTGAATCGCCGTGGCAGGCCAGCCCATAGACTCGACGCATGACTACCGCCGCAGCCGATCTGCTCGACTACGACGACGTTGTCGCGCGGTTCGACCCGGTGCTGGGCTTGGAGGTGCACGTGGAGCTGTCCACCGCCACCAAGATGTTCTGCGGCTGTTCGACCGCATTCGGCGCCGAGCCCAACACCCAGGTGTGCCCGGTGTGTCTGGGACTACCCGGCTCGCTGCCGGTGCTCAACGCCGCCGCGGTCGAGTCGGCGATCCGGATCGGTTTGGCGCTGAACTGCGAGATCGTCGAATGGTGCCGGTTCGCCCGGAAGAACTATTTTTACCCGGACATGCCGAAGAACTATCAGATCTCGCAGTATGACGAACCGATCGCGATCGACGGCCAGCTGGACGTTCCGCTTGACGACGGCTCCACCTGGCGGGTGGACATCGAACGCGCCCACATGGAGGAGGACACCGGCAAGCTGACCCACCTGGGCTCGGAGACCGGTCGCATCGAGGGGGCTACCCAGTCGCTGATCGACTACAACCGGTCCGGAGTTCCGCTGATCGAGATCGTCACGAAACCTATCGTGGGGGCCGGCGAGCGGGCCCCGCAGATTGCCCGCGCCTACGTGACCGCCCTTCGAGACCTGTTGCGAGCATTAGGGGTATCCGATGTGCGGATGGATCAGGGGTCGATGCGTTGTGACGCCAATGTGTCGCTCAAACCGGCCGGGGTAACCGAGTTCGGCGTTCGCACCGAAACCAAAAACGTCAACTCACTTAAAAGCGTGGAGGTCGCTATTCGCTACGAGATGCGCCGCCAAGCAGCGGTTTTGGCAGCTGGCGATCGAGTCATCCAGGAGACCAGGCACTTTCACGAGGCCGGCTACACCAGCCCCGGCCGCACCAAGGAGACCGCGGAG
Organism: uncultured Mycobacterium sp.; assembly: GCA_964590745.1. Lineage (GTDB taxonomy): Bacteria > Actinomycetota > Actinomycetes > Mycobacteriales > Mycobacteriaceae > Mycobacterium. The sequence goes on from CAZPZQ010000413.1 coordinate 2,619, forward strand.
GACTACCGGTATTTCCCCGAGCCTGACCTGGAGCCGATCGCACCCGGCCGGGACCTCGTGGAGCGGCTGCGGGGCACCGTTCCGGAGTATCCGTGGTTGGCCCGCAAAAAAATCCAGCAA
>CAZPZQ010000414.1:0-2726 GCA_964590745.1 uncultured Mycobacterium sp.
GGTGCACCAGCAGCATACGGGGGCTCAACCGCTGCCAGGCCGGCTCGGCGACAGCCGACGTCACGTGGCGTCCCCGGCGCCCAGCGACGCGCTGTCGGTCAGCCGCGCGACGATCCGCTCGGCGACCGGCGCGTCCAGGGCGACGATGTGCACCGCTCCGGCCGACGAGGCGGTGGTCACGGTGACGTTGGCCAAGCCGAGGATCCGGTCCAGCGGGCCGCGGTAGGTGTCGACGGTCTGCACCCGCGAGATCGGGGCGATGCGGCGTTCCTGAACCAGCCAGCCGGTGCGGGTGTAGACGGCTTGCGGGCTGACGTCCCACCGATGCACCCGATACCGCCACAGCGGGGCGACCACCACGGACGTCAGGAAGCCCACCGCGGTGACGGACAGGGCCAGCGCATGCAGCCACGGCAGCCGCGGGTCGATCACCGCCCACACCAGCTGCCCGGCCGTCAAGACCAGCCAAGGCACCGCACCGATCAGGGCCCACACCAGCGGCGCCTTCGCGCTGGGCGGATGGGCGGGCTCGATCATGGTCGTCACCCATTGAGAATGGCAGCAGCGGCAACCGCGCGCCATCGCTCTCGCGGACGGCGTCCGCGTGGGTATCGTTTGCCAGCATGAACTCTCAGGGCAAATGGACTGCTGCCGACGTGCCGGATCAGAGCGGACGAGTTGCGGTGATCACCGGCGCGAACACCGGAATCGGGTACGAGGCGGCCGCCGTCCTCGCCGATCGCGGCGCACGGGTGGTGCTGGCGGTGCGCGACCTGGGCAAGGGCAACGCCGCCGCGGCGCGGATCGCCGCGGCCAGCCCGCACGCCGATGTCGCCATCCAGGAACTCGACCTGAGCTCGCTGGCCTCGGTGCGGGCTGCCGCCGAGGCGCTGGGCGGCCACTATCCGCGCATCGACCTGCTGATCAACAACGCCGGTGTGATGTACACGCCCCGGCAGACCACCGCCGACGGCTTCGAGCTGCAGTTCGGCACCAACCACCTCGGGCACTTCGCGCTGACCGGGCTGCTGCTGGACCGGCTGCTGGATGTCGACGGGTCCCGGGTGGTCACCGTCGCGAGCATGGCGCATCGGATGATGGCCGCGATCCATTTCGACGACCTGCAGTGGGAACGCGGCTACAACCGGGTCGCGGCCTACGGCCAATCCAAGCTGGCCAACCTGATGTTCACCTACGAGCTGCAGCGCCGCCTGGCCGCCAAGAGCCGGCCGACCATCGCCGTCGCCGCGCACCCCGGCACCGCCAACACCGAGCTGACCCGCTATCTGCCCGGGGTTATCCGCCCGCTGGAGCGGCTGGTTACGCCGCTGATCTTCCAGAACGCCGCGATGGGTGCGCTGCCGACGCTGCGGGCCGCCACCGATCCGACCGTGACCGGCAGCCAGTATTACGGCCCGGACGGACTCGGCGAACAGCGCGGCCATCCCAAACGGGTGCACTCCAGCAAGCAGTCGCATAACGAGGCACTGCAACAGCGGCTGTGGCGGGTTTCCGAGGAGCTGACCGGGGTGAGCTTTCCGGTATGAGCGCTATCCGCGCCGACTAGCCGCCGGGGCTACCGGCCCCACCGGCGCCGCCGCTGACGCGCAAGATTGCGTCGTTGTCGGCCTGGTCGGTGATGCCCGGACCGGCTTGCAGGGTGGCGTCGGCGCCGGAACCACCCGCCCCGCCGGTGCCGACGCCGCCGTCGGCGCCCGCAGAGGTAAATACCCCGCCGTTAACCGTGATGCCGGATGCGATCGGCGGCGAGTTTTCGCCGGCCCCGCCGTCGGTGCCGCCGCCGGTCCCGCCGGCGCCGCCGGCCCCGCCGGTGACTGTGACGGCGCTGGTGTCGTTGGCCGCAACCACCCCGGTGCTGTTGGCTTCAACGGTGGCGTTGCCGCCGGTCCCACCGGCGCCACCGGTGCCGGCATCGCCGCCGGCGCCGCCGGTCACCGTGAGGGCGGCGGTGTCCGCGACGCTCACGGTGCCGCCGTTGCTGCCCAGGATGTGCCCGGCGCCGCCAATGCCGCCGGTCCCGCCGGTATTGCCGTCACCACCGTTGCCGCCGACCCCGGTGCCTTCGGCGCTGCCGCCGAGGGCGCTGACGTTCCCTTCGCCGCCGTTGCCGCCATCGGCGCCGCTAGCTCCGTCGCCGCCGTGGCCGCCGGTGCCGATGGCGACGGCGTGACTGTCGCCGACAAAACCACCGCCGGCGATCAGGCCACCGTTGACGGCGCCGCCACCTCCATCGCCACCGGCGCTGCCACCGGCACCGGTCCCGCCGGCACCACCGGTGGCAGTTCCGGTTGCCGAACTGTTTGCGCCACCGGATTGAACCCAACTGCCGCCACCGGCGCCGCCGGTGCCACCGTCCGCGCCGGTGCCGCCGGCCCCGCCGGTTGCGGTGCCGTCGGCGTGACTGTTGCCGGCGGCGATCAGGTTGCCTTCGGTATCGAAGCCGGCCGAGACGACCGCCCGGCCGCCACTGCCGCCGGCGCCGCCATCGGTGCCGTCGCCGCCGGCGCCGGCGCTAGCAGTTCCGGTTGCGGTGCTGTTCGGGCCGCCGGCTTGAACCCAGCTGGCGCCGCCGTCGCCGCCGGTGCTGCCGCCGCCGGTGCCCATGCCGCCGACCCCGCCGGTGGCACCGGTGCCGCCGGCAGCGGTGGTGGCGGTGCTTCCGGCGCCGTTGGCGTAGACGGTGCCGTTACCACCGTTGCCGCCGG
>CAZPZQ010000415.1:0-2709 GCA_964590745.1 uncultured Mycobacterium sp.
CTTAACCGGCTAATGTAGCCAACATTGCTGGTAGAAGATGCGGCACGCGGTGTGTCGATGCTTGCTTCGCTGCGACATCGCGGATACACCTGTCGCTATGAAACCCGCGGATTCCGACCTGAGGCTCGAAGGCTCGGCTGGCTGGCGACTGGCCGGGCGGGCCGCCGGTCGATACGGACTGGTGAACGAGTACCTGGGGTATCTCGCGGACCGGAACTACTCGCCGAAAACAGTGCGGGCGTATGGGTTCGATCTGTTGGCGTTCTGCCGTTGGTTGGAGTGCGAGGAGGCCGCGCTCGGTGAGGTGAACACGGATACGTTGCTGCGGTTCCTGGCGGCGTGTCGGGAAGCACGGTTGCCCGGGCGGCCAGGCCCGAACGTGGTCACGATGGCGGGTCGGCCGGCGGATGCGTATGCGGCCACGACGATCAACCGTCGGTTGGCGGCGATCTCGGGCATGTTCGCGTTTCGGGCCATGCGGGACCCCGACCAGCCGAATCCGGTCCCGAAAGGCCGGGAGGCTCAGCGGGTGGTGCCCGGTGAGAGGACCGGACTCTTGGGTCATATGGTGCGCAAACCGCGGCCCCGGTCCGCGCTGCGGCTGCGGGAACCCAAGCGGCTGCCGCGGCCCCTGACCAGCGCTCAGGCCGGCGAACTACTGGAAAGCCTGCGCACGTGGCGGGATCGGGCAATCGCCGGGTTGATGCTTTACTGCGGGCTGCGCTCGTGCGAGGTCCTCGCCTTGGACGTGATCGACGCCGTCAACGGCGGGCGTTGGCTGCGGGTGTGGGGCAAGGGCAGCAAGGAACGCCGGGTGCCGCTGGATGTTGACGTGGCCCGCGCGATCCAGGTGTATCTGCTGACCGAACGCCCCGACTCCGACAGCCGCCGAATGTTCCTCGTCGCGAAGGGCCCGGGCCGCGGGCAGCCGCTGACCGCGGCCGGGCTGCGCACGATCTTCCGCTACCACCGACAGATCACCGGGATCGTGGGCGGGCATCCGCACGCGCTGCGGCATTCGTTCGGCACCGCCCTGGCCGAGGCCGGCGTCGATTTGGCGGTGATGCGGGATTTGTTGGGATACACCCACATCGACACCACGGCCCGCTACATCCATTTGGCCCCGACCCGGGTGAAGGAGGAATTCGATGCTGCCCGCACGCGTATCCGCGACCGCGACCGATCCGCAGGAAGTGTATGACGCCTACCTGGCGCACCTGGGGCGGACCGGCCGCGGTAACACTGCCTACTACCAGGCCGCACGCAGCTTTCTTCGGCGCTGGCCTGATCCGCGGTCGTGGGCGGATCAGCCGCTGTCGGTGCGGTGCTCGGCGAACACCGCGACCCGCCCGTTGATCACGTTCCTGATGCTCTACGGGTATCTGCGACCGGGCTACGACTATCTGCTCGAACGCAAGATCTCCAGCCTGTGGCGCGAGATCGACGCGTCCCCGATCGGCACCGATCTGGCCAGGTTCAGTACCGTGGCAACACAACTCGGGTTCACCGAACGAGTACGGTCGGCGACCGGTTCCCAGGCGCCGGCGCGGCTGTTGATCCAGACCGGCAGACGCCTCGACGGTCTCACCGTTACCGATCTCGACGAGTTCGCCACCGCGTGCCGAGCTCGCCAGCAGCGCACCGGGAAAGGCTGGCAGCACTACAAATCCGCGCTCGCGAACACCCATGTGGTGCTGTTTCACCTGAATATCCTGCCCGAACCGCCGCGGACCGGCGGGCCGGTCGATTTCGCCGTTCGGCTGGCCGGGATCACCGAGCCGATCGCCGCATCGATGGTCGACTACCTCAACGCCAAGAAAGCGACCTGCACCCGCAAGACCGTCTCCAGCCTGTCCACCCGGCTGATGCATTTCGGCCGGTTCCTCACCGCCACCGACCCCGGCGTGACTCGGCTGTCGCAGCTGGACCGGCGCCGCCACATCGAACCGTATCTGAGCGCGCTCGTCGACGCCGTCAACACCAAGACCGACGGGGTGATCACCGCCGCCGAACGCTCACGCCGGGTGCTCGCGCTGGGAAATTTCCTGTCCGACATCACTGAATGGGGCTGGGCCGATACCCCGACCCGGCGGCTGGTGTTCCGTGGTGATATCCCGCGGCTGCCCCAGCCGTTGCCGCGGTATCTGCCCGTCGATGCCGACCGGCGCCTCACCGAGGCCCTGCGGGTAAGCGACTACGAACTCGCAGCATCCGCCTTGCTGCTGCAGCGGGCCTGTGGGCTGCGGATCGGAGAATTGCTCGACCTCGAACTGGACTGCGTGCACGAAATACCCGGCCACGGAACCTGGTTGAAGGTGCCGCTGGGCAAACTCGACACGGAACGGATGATCCCGCTCGACGAGGAGACCGTCGAGTTGATCGACCGGATCACCCAGATCCGGTCACAGGGGCGACCGTTGCCGCATCCCCGTACCCGCAGACCGGCCCAGTTCCTGTTCACCCGGCAAGGCCACCGGCTCTCGCAGAACGCGATCCGCGCAGAACTCGACCGCGCCGCCGGTGTTGCCGGACTCGACCACATCACCCCACATCAACTACGCCACACCTACGCCACCGCACTGGTCAACGCCGGAGTATCCCTGCAATCGCTGATGGCGCTACTCGGCCACGTCTCCGCGCAGATGAGCCTGCGCTACGGCTGCCTGTTCGACACCACCGTCCGCGCCGACTACGAGCGCGCCCTCACCC
>CAZPZQ010000416.1:0-2708 GCA_964590745.1 uncultured Mycobacterium sp.
CCACCCGCACACATCATCGACATCGTCCGGGCGGCGACCGCCGGTGACGCCGGTCAACCCTGGCGCAGCGCACTGCGGTGCCGGCGCCGCCCCAACCGCAAAACATGTCCGGGACGGATGATGATCACCCGCACGGCGCCGGATGCGCCGATCAATTGGGCCTGCGACACCTGCGGTGATGCGGGCACCGTCACCAACTGGGCCGAGTCGCTCTACGACTTGCGTCGCCGTGGTGGACCCAGCGTCGCCGCCGACGTCCGCGCGATCGCCCTTGATGACGACACCGCCGCGGCGCTGCGCGACCTACAACTGCTGGACCCCGAATGTGAGCGGCTGGTGTTCGCCATGCGCGCCGACCGAAGCGCTGTGGTGCTGGTGGCAAGCCCGGATGAGTTGGACGACCTGATCAACGCCGTCGCCGCCGAAGCCAACCACGAACCCAGCCCGTCACGGCAGCGGCGCCTCGACGCCGCTTTCACCGCCCTGGACCGCGCCGCTGGCTGCTGATCGGTGTCGGAGACAATCACCGTTGTGGCCGCCGACCGGATGAATCGCGAACAGTTCTTCGCCGCCCTGTCCGGACATGACGATGCAGAACTGCGTAAGGCGCTGTGGAACCTCTACTGGCGCGGGACCAATGATGTTCGCCGACGCATCGAGACCGAACTGGCCGGGAAAATCCACCCACCGAAGCGGCCGGACCCGCCCGGTCCGCAGGCGGTGCACGACGAGGTCGCCGAGTTCGTCGCGTTGGCCCGCTCCGGGGCCTACCTGGGGCGCAACCGGCGGGTGTCCCCGAAGGAGCGGACCCGCTGGCGGTTCACCTTCAAGCGGCTGGCGACCGCCGCGCAGGAGGCGTTGCACGCCGCGGAGCCGACACCGGCGATCACGGCGCTGACGCAGCTGATCGACCTGGTTCTCGATGCGCGCGACACCTACTATTTCCGCTCTGAGGACCCGGTAGCCGCGTCCGGGATGGTCGTCTCCGATGCCGCCACCGCACTGTGGAGGGCGACTTGGCGCCGCCACGGGTTCCAGCGGTTCGCCGAAACCGCGGCGCCACAGTTGATCCGGTGGGAATCCGCCCACGGCTGGACTCGATACGGCGACGGGCCGGTGGCGAAGAAGGAAACCTCGCTGGCTGTCGTGCTGGCCGGGATCCTGCAGGTCCCCGACGCGTGGGAGGGCTTCGCCGAGCAGTACCGCAAATCCCTCGGCAACCGCACCGGCCGGCGCGGCGCGCTGGCCGAGTTCGATCAGCTACTGCGTGACAAACTCGGCCAGGACTGAACCGGGCCGGCTCAGTCCAGTCCCAGTGCCGCCCGCAACCGATCGCCGTTCATGCCGTGACCGGCTGCAGGCCCGGCCGGGAAGGTGTCCAGCAACCGGATCAGGTCGTCGCGGCGAGTCGGGTCGGCGGCGGCCTCACGCGGGGTCAGCCCGCTGAGCGCGGGAATCGACTCATCGAGCCAACGCTGCTCGTAGTCCGCGATCATCTGCTCCATGTAGGCCAGTAGCTCCGGATCGTCGGGTTCGGGCGCGGCAGGCGGCGGGTTCTCGGAGGTGGCAGAGCCCATCAGGTCGCCGACCGGGGTGCGGGTGTCCTCGATCACCTGCAGGTCCGGGTCGATATCGCGCAGCACCGCCAGCACGCCGTCCATCCGGTTCTCACTGATCGTCTCCACCACAAGGGTGTCCCCGTCGAGACTCAGGGTGGCCCGCACCCGCTGCGGGTCATCGTCGAAGACGTCGATCCAGCCGGGCGGGTCATCGTCGCTCCGTTGGTAGCAGGTGTCGAGTTCGGTGCACGCCGCGCCACGATCACTGAACCGCACTCGGGCCTCGCAGACCACGAACGGATTACCGGACGCGTCGAGCACGGTCGGCGGGGCGAATCGTCGGCTCAGAAACGCCACCAGCTCCACGGGCTCGGGTCCCTCGTCGAGCAGGTCGATCAGCAGGTCGCGTTCGTGCAGGGCGATCGGGTCGATGCCGCCGAAGAACCCCACGCCGTCCCCGATCGGCAACACCCGTGTGCAGATCAGTTGCCCGGGCCACAGCGTCCGGCTGGCCCGTCGCTCGGGAACCTCCACGACATCGCCGGTGCGCACGTCGCGCACGGTGACGCTGTGGCCCGCGGAGACCTCGCGCACATCGAACAGCGACCGTTCCGTCAAAAGCCACTGCTCGGCCAGCAGCCGCTCGTCATCGGGGAGCAGATATCCGCGGCGGTCCAGGAACTCCTCCAGTGCCCCGCCCTCGAACAGTAGGGCATCGACCACAAGCGGGTCGGCCAACGCAGCCTCCGCAAGATCGTCGGGGAACTGCTCGTCGTAGCGATACCGCTCCAGTGCGGCCAACATGCGCAGCGGCCGCCAGTCGGGGGTGACGATGTGCTGGACGGCCTTGGCATACAGCCAGTCCGCCCGCTCGGGCAGCGGCAGCGGTTCGTTGCCGAGGTGGCACTTCTTGTATTTGCGGCCCGATCCGCACCAGCACGGCTCGTTGCGCCCGATACCGGTGCGCGGCGCGGCACGGTGCCGTTGCAGCAGGTTCACCAGCGGATGATCGGGGCCGGCGCCGACGCGATGCAGCAGGTTCAGTCCTGCCTCGACGTCCCCGCGATCGGAGGCGAAGCGGGCCAGATCGAGCAGGGGCAGCGGCCAATCCGGGTCCATCGACTCCGCCGCCCGTAGCTCCCGCTCGGA
>CAZPZQ010000417.1:0-2707 GCA_964590745.1 uncultured Mycobacterium sp.
TCACGCCGTCCATCGCGGCGCAGCTGGGCCGGTGTTTCTGGTTCCCGATCAACGTGCTCCCGTATATGCGCGGCCAACCCCCCGGCCAGCAGACCGCATCGGTTGTCGCCGGGACAGCCGCCGACGGTGTGACGATCGACGAGTTCGCCAGACCGCGCGCCTGATGTCCCGGCCGGCTCGGCGATGCACGCATTGATCGAAGTTGCGCCTGATCCGGCCTCTCCTGTCGGGAACCGCCTTCTCGGAATGTGGTGCCTGTCAACTTGGATCCGGGCGCAGGGCGAGCCGTTCGGTGGCCTGGCCCGTTAGCGCGGCGATCGTGTCGAAGTCTTTGTCGACGTGCAGGAGGGTCAGCCTCGCCAGTTCCGCTGTCGCGGCGATGAGCAAATCCGGTACCGACGGGCCACCGTGCTGGCCCCGATCGGCGAGCAGAATTTGCACCTCCAGCGCGCGATCTTCGACGGCCGGGGTCAGGTACTCCACTGGCATCGCCGACAACGGCGGTTCCCGCACACTCCGTCGGGCAATCTCGGCGCTCTGCGCGGAGAACCCCACTTCAAGGCGCGTTACGCCGGCGACATGCACAAGACCACGTTCAATTCGCGCCGCCCATGTGTCTGTCTCGACACTGGCGGCCAGGCGCACCAGCGCCGACTTATCGATCAGCCACCGCTGGGTAGTCACTCCCAGGCCTCGCGCATCAGTTCGGTGTCGGCAAGGCCGGCCGCTTCGCCTGCGAACCGGCGAAAGTCGGCCGGCGTCACCGCAACACCTGAGCTGCGTGCATCTTGAGTCAACCGCCGGCGGATGTACTCGCTTCGCGACAAACCCATGCGGGCGGCGTTGGCATCGAGGCTTGCCAAGACATCGTCGGGAATGTCTCGGATCAAAATGTCGCTCACGCCCCGACGATATCGCGTGATAGCGACAGGTAGCCGATGGCGGGAGGGGTTGACACGCTGACCACGCCAGTGGTTCGTGCGGCCAATTGACCGGTCTGGATAGGTTCTGGATAGGTATGGAAGGACGACCCGAGACATGGTTACAGTGGTTTCCATGCGAGCGCACCTTTTGAGTCTGCGCGGCGCCGCGGCCGCCGCGGCGGTCGGTATCGCCGCGACGGCGTTCCCGCTGGCCGCCTCGGCCGACTCGACGGACGACTTCCCGATACCGCGGCGAGTGATCCGCACCGAGTGCAACGCCGAGCAGATGCTAGCCGCCAGCCGGGACCTGTCGCCGATCTACTCCGCGCGGTACATGATCGACTACAACAACAAACCGCCGCAGGTTCAGGACGCCACCCGAGACAAAATGCACTGGTTCTTCTCGCTGGACCCGGTGCAGCGCCGGAACTACGCCGAGGACCTGGTGACCAATTTCGCCGATCCGTTGACGGTGGCCTGGCCGAACCACGCCAAGATCTTCTTCAACAACAAGGGCGTCGTCGCCAAGTCGACTGAGGCCTGCGGGCAGTACCCGCCGGATGACATGTCGGTGTGGGAGTGGCACCCCAACCCCAACGTGTGGAGCAACCAACCCGGCCCGCAACCCGGCGCCCCCTGACCCGGTTTTCCTGGGCTTAGCCCCGGTTTTTCGCCCGGCGCTTGCCGGAGGGCCGGCGTTTTTCTTGGCTCCCGGTCGACACCAGTTCGGTGTCGGATCGTTCTGTGGCGGTGGTCGGCTCGGTGAGTTCGACGGATTCGGTCTCGACGTCAGTTGCCGCAGTCTCGACCTCCGCAGGCTCTGCCCCGGTGACCGTCTCACCGGGCTCGGCCGCGGCAACCTCGTCCGTCTCGTCGGCCTCGTCGGTTTCGTCGGCTCCTTCGGGTGTCTGCACCACCGTTTCCTCGGAGTCCTTGCCTCGTCGCCGCAAACGTCGGCGAAGCTTCTTGGCCTTCGCCGGTTTCGCGGGTTTGGGCGGGGGCGCCGGGAGTTCGGCAATGAACGACAGGTAGAACGCGCCGATGCCAAGCAGCGCGATGGCCGCGGCCGCACCGTATACCCCGAACTGCCACTGCCCGGCCGTGGCCAATGCCAGCCAGATCTCGCTGATCGCGGTGCCCGCAATCAACAGCCCGGCCAGCACGTGAGCCACCGTCGACCACGTCAGCAGCGTCAACGCCAGTTGGGGCGTGTCGCACTCGGGCTTGCGGATGCGCAGCAGCGTGAACACCACCGGCAGGGCGGCCACGCCGATCAGCACCGCCGCCACGATGCGCAGCACCGTCCCCAGCAGGTGCGGCGTGTAGCCGGTCAGCTCCCACCAGCGCGGCAACACGAAAAAGAAGTACAGGACGGCGGCGACGAAAGAAAAGGACGCGTGCCAGATCACGGCGACGGCTCGCCCCATACCACTCCTTATGTCCTTATGCCCGCGAGTTCAGCGTCGGCTCGGTGTTTATCCGAGGTGCGACCAGACCGCGGACACCGATCTGGCCGCACCTCGGATCGCAGCGGAGGATGCGGGATTTGAACCCGCGAGGGCGTTAACCCAACCCGCGTTCCAGGCGAGCGCCATAGGCCACTAGGCGAATCCTCCGTCGGCTATGGTAGCCGAGTTGATCCGGCAGGTCCGAAACCCACCGCGATACCACCAGCTGCGCCTGGCGGCGCGGCGCTCAACTCGATGGCCGCCTCTGCCACCGGCCGACTCGGCCCGCATCGTCGCCGGGCTCTGCTTGATTGCCCGCCTCCTCCTCGGTCCGGT
>CAZPZQ010000418.1:0-259 GCA_964590745.1 uncultured Mycobacterium sp.
GATGCCCATCAGCAGTCCGCCATTGCTGCCGCCCTGCGCGCCGAGTTGCGCCACGGTGGTGATCCCGCGGTCCACCAGATCGGCTGCCACCGCGGCGAAGTCCTCGGCCACCAGGTGCCGGTTCTCCCGCATGGCCTGGGTGTGCCAGCGTGGCCCGTATTCACCGCCGCCGCGAATGTTGGCCAGGACGTAGCTGCCGCCGCGCGCCAGCCACAGCCGGCCCAGCACGCCGTCGTAGCCGGGGGTGCGGGCCACCTCG
>CAZPZQ010000418.1:269-2686 GCA_964590745.1 uncultured Mycobacterium sp.
CAGGGTCGGGCCGGGTCCCCGGGACTCATCGGCGGGCCGGACCACGAAGTAGGGGATCGAGGTGCCGTCTTTCGATGTCGCGAACTGCTGCGTGACGGCGATGCCGTCGGCGTCGAAGAAAGCTGGGGCGGCCTTGATTTCCCGCAGCCGCCCGCCGGCGGCGCCGTGCAGCAGCCGGGACGGGCTGGTGAAGCCGCTGGAGTCCAGGAAGATCTCATTGTCGGTGCGGTCGGTGTCGTCGGCCGCCACGATGACAGTGTTGGTGTTGGCCGGTACGTCGGTGACCGGATGGCGCTGCCAATCACCGGGCGTGACGACCTCGACCCGGCTCGCCACGTCGGACAGCGTGACGATGACGAGCCGGTCCCGGGTCCACGCGTAGTGGTTCAGCGCAGTGTGTTCGTCGGGCTCGAACACCACCGTCAACTGTCCAGTGCCGGCCAGGAATTCGTCGTAGTCGGTGGCCAGTAGCGAACCCGCACGGTAGGACGCGGTGCCGGTGTGCCAGTCGGTGCGCAACTCGATCAGCAGCCACTGCCGATGTACCGAGAGCGTCGCGTCGGTGGGCGCGTCGATGTGGATCAACTCATAGCTGTCCGGGCCATCCCGTAGTTGGTAGACCGCGTCGTTGAAGAAGTCGATGGCTCGCACAATCAGGATGCGTTCAAAGCCCGGGGTGCGGTCGACGCCGGCGGCCACCACCACGTCGCTGTGCGATCCGGTGAACACAGTCGGCGCGTCAGACAGCGGCTGGCCGCGGCGCCATCGCTTCACCATCCGCGGGTAGCCGGAGTCGGTCAGCGAGTCGGCGCCGAAGTCGGTGCCGAGCAGCACGGTGTCCGGGTCTTCCCAGCTGATTCGGGTTTTGGCCTCCGGTAGCTCAAACCCGTCGGTAACGAATTCACGGGTGGCCATGTCGAATTCGCGCACAATCGCGGCGTCCGACCCGCCGCGAGACAGCGAAACCAACGCCCGGGTGTACTCCGGCTCGATGACCTGCGCACCCGCCCAGACCCAGTTCGTATCGTCAGCGCGGCCCAGTTCGTCGACGTCGATCAACACATCCCAGGCCGGGTTGCTGGCGCGGTAGCTGTCCAGCGTGGTGCGCCGCCACAACCCGCGGGGGTTGGTCGCATCACGCCAGAAGTTATACAGAAACTCGCCACGGCGGCGCACGTAGGGGATCCGGGCGTCGGTGTCGAGCACCTCCAGCGCCGCGCTGCGCATCGCCTCGAACTCCGCGCCGGAGAACTCCGCGACGGTTGGCCGGTTGTGCGCACGCACCCAGTCCAGCGCAGCGTCACCGGTGATGTCCTCGAGCCAAAGATGCGGGTCAAGCGGATCAACGGTCACGCAGACCATTGTGGCCACGGTCACCGAGCCGCTGCACTCGGCCGATCGTGATCTTACTGTTACTTGCATACACAGATAGTCTTTTAAACTGACCTTATGAACCACAGAGTTCCCACAAGTTTTGTGGCTGGACGAGCCGAACCGCGCATCGACGACTACCTCGACGCCGAGGGCCACGTCGCGGTGCCCGACGGCGCCAGCCTGATCACCGAGCTCGACCGCAATATCGCTGCGCTGGGTGATGCGGTGGCCTACCGGTACCTCGACTACGGCCAGTCCTTCGCGGCTAGGCCGATCGAGCTGACCTGGCAACAGCTCGGTACCCGGCTACGCGCCGTCGCGGCGCGGTTACAGCAGGTCAGCGCACCCGATGACCGAGTGGCGATCCTGGCGCCGCAGGGCATCGACTATGTGGTCGGCTTCTTCGGGGCGATCGCCGCGGGTGCTATCGCGGTACCGCTGTTCGCGCCGGAATTTCCCGGACACGCCGAACGGCTGCACGCGGTGCTGGTCGACGCCGAACCATCGGTGGTGCTCAGCACCACGGCCGTCGCCGAGGCGGTGCGGGCCGTCGTGCAGAACCTGCCGCGGCAGCGCCGGCCCCGGATCATCGCCGTCGACGCGGCGCCGGACACCGTGGGCCGCAGCTTCACGTCGATGCCCGCCGACACCGACGACGTCGCCTACTTGCAGTACACCTCCGGATCGACCCGCAGCCCGGCCGGTGTCGAGATCACCCATCGCGGCGTCTGCACCAATGTGGCCCAGCTGATCCTGGCGCTCGACCTGGATCGATCGTGTCGAAGCGTCAGCTGGCTGCCGCTGTTTCACGACATGGGGCTGCTGATGATCATGTTCCCGGCGTTGTGCGGCGGACAGATCACCCTGATGTCGCCGACCGCGTTCGTGCGGCGCCCGCACCGCTGGATCCGGGAACTGGCCGCACAATCTCGGCACGGTCGGGTCTTCGCCGCCGCACCCAACTTCGCATTCGATCTGGCCGCGCAGCGCGGAGTGCCAGCGCCCGCCGACGACCTCGACCTGAGCAACGTCGCCGGACTGAT
>CAZPZQ010000419.1:0-2674 GCA_964590745.1 uncultured Mycobacterium sp.
CGTCGAGGGCGTCTACGACGTGTACCGGGTGACGTCGGCGGCCTGACATTCGTCCCGGCGTGCTTTCCGCCGGTGAGCAGCCGCAAAAGTCCCCGGCGCGGCCCAAAAGCGGGTGCGTTTGCGTTCCCCGGCAAGCGGGTGGTGCCGCCAGCTCGCGCGGTTAGTCCACCCGGACGGATTTGATGGTGACCTTGGTGACCGGCGGTCCGTCGTCGCCGCCCCCCTCGACACCGGCTGAGGCGATCTTGTCCAGGGTGGCCAGGCCGTCCTCCTGGATATTGCCGAACACCGTGTACTGCGGCGGTAGCTGCGAGTCTTGGTACACCAGGAAGAACTGGCTGCCGTTGGTGCCGGGCCCGCTGTTGGCCATGGCCAGGGTGCCACGCGGGTAGGTCACCGGCTCCTGCAACGCAGGGTCGTCCGGCGGGTACTGATCGGTGGGGTACTCGTTGGCGAATTGATACCCCGGCCCGCCGGTGCCGTCACCGGACGGGTCGCCGCATTGCAGCACGCTCAGCGTCGGCGCCGTGGTCAGCCGGTGGCAGCGGGTGTCGTTGAAGAAGTCCTTGGCCGCCAGGCTGATGAAGCTGTTGACCGTGCACGGCGACTTGCCGTTCGCCAGCATCAGCCCGACCGGGCCCTGATCGGTCATCATGCTGATGCTGACCTCGGCCGGATCGGTCAGGACTTTGCCGGACCGCGGTGGCTCCACCGGTTTGCTGGCCGGCTGCGGTGATGGCGGGTACTCGCAGTTGGCGCCCAGGTTGGGCGACGCGGTGAATGACGGCAGTTGGCCGGCGCCGGAGGCCGCCGCGTCGGGGGCGTCGGTCGGTGTCGCCGGGCCGCCTGAGTCGCGGCTCATCCGGATCACCGTCGTGGTACCGGCGGCTAGCACCAACAGCACCGCCCCCACCGCCGCGGCGATGCCCAGAATCCGACGTTGCCGGGCCTGCTTGGCGTGCTGGTCCAGTTGGCGCTTCAGTTTCTGCTTGGCGGTGGCGCGTCGTTGCTCATGGGTCGACACTGCCGATAACCTCCGTGGCTCGCGGGTAACTCCGGACTGAGTGTGCCAGCCCGTGCTGAAGGCCGCGGTCGCGACCCGACGGTGCCGCGATCGCCTGTTGGGCGCTGATGGGAAACTGGAGGACGTGTTAGTCACCGGATTTCCCGCCGGGATGCTGGCGTGCAACTGCTATGTGCTGGCCCAGCGGCCGGGCGCGGACGCGATCATCGTCGACCCGGGGCAGCGCGCGATGGGTCCGCTGCGCCGAATCCTGAACCAGCACCGGCTCACCCCGGCGGCGGTGCTGCTCACCCACGGCCACATCGATCACATCTGGTCGGCGCAGAAGGTGTCGGATAGCTACGGCTGCCCGGCCTACATCCATCCGGCGGACCGGTTCATGCTGACCGACCCGATCCGGGGGTTCGGGCCGCGGGTGGGCCAGCTCTTGCTCGGCGCGATGTTCAACGAGCCCAGCCAGGTTGTCGAACTCGACCGAGACGGCGACAAGATCGGTGTCGGCGACACCGTCGTCACCGTCGAGCACACCCCCGGCCACACCCGCGGTTCGGTGATCTTCCGGGTCGAAGGCTTGGCCAACGGCGCATCCGAGGTGGTGTTCAGCGGTGACACCCTATTCCAGGGCTCGGTCGGCCGTACCGATCTGCCCGGCGGCAGCGGCCGCGACCTGCTCGGCTCGATCGTGGACAAGCTGCTGGTGCTCGACGACGACACCGCCGTGCTACCCGGCCACGGCCCGTCCACCACCATCGGCGCCGAGCGTCGCGCCAACCCGTTCCTGCAGGGGCTGAGCCGATGACGCCTTCGGTCTTTTCTGCTCCCAAGGGGGTGCCGGACTACTTGCCGCCGGCGTCGGCGCAGTTCGTCGCGGTGCGCGACGGGTTGCTCGCGCAGGCCCGCCGTGCCGGTTATCGCGATGTCGAGTTGCCCGTCTTCGAAGACACCGCGCTGTTCGCGCGGGGGGTGGGCGAGTCCACCGACGTGGTTTCCAAGGAGATGTACACCTTCGCGGACCGTGGGGACCGTTCGGTGACGCTGCGGCCCGAAGGCACCGCCGGGGTGGTGCGGGCGGTGATTCAACATGGACTAGACCGTGGCGCGCTGCCGATCAAACTGTGCTACACCGGGCCGTTCTTCCGCTACGAGCGCCCGCAGGCCGGCCGATACCGCCAGCTGCAGCAGGTCGGCGTGGAGGCGATCGGTGTCGACGACCCCGCACTGGACGCCGAGGTGGTTGCGGTTGCCGATGCCGGCTTCCGGTCGCTCGGGCTTGCCGATTTCCGACTCGAGATCACCTCGCTCGGTGATGCCACCTGCCGGCCGCAGTATCGAGAGCTATTGCAAGACTTTTTATTCCGGCTTGAGCTGGATGAGGAAACTCGTCGTCGCGCCGAAATCAACCCGCTGCGCGTGCTGGACGACAAGCGTCCCGCGATGCAGGAACTGACTGCCGACGCGCCGGTGATGATCGATCACCTCTCCGAGGGGGCTAAGCATCATTTCGACACGGTGCTGGCGTATCTGGACGCGCTCGGGATTGGCTACGCGATCAACCCGCGGATGGTCCGCGGGCTCGACTACTACACCAAGACCACGTTCGAGTTCGTGCACGACGGCCTCGGTGCGCAATCCGGGATCGGCGGTGGCGGC
>CAZPZQ010000420.1:0-2662 GCA_964590745.1 uncultured Mycobacterium sp.
GGCGGACACGAGAACTGCCCACTGGTGGCCAATAAGAACTGCCCAGTGGCGGACACGGATCTGCCCATGGCGGGGTGTCTGCCACTGGTGGTCCTTGTTTGGTTAAGTCAACGCTTTGACCCCCTGTCCTTGCAGTGCCTGGGTCAGCCGGACGGAATCGCCGCTGGTCTGGCACAGATGCGCATGGTGGAGCAGTCGATCGACTGTGGCGGTGGCCAACGTTTTGGGCATGAGCTCATCGAGCCCGCTGGGGTGCAGGTTTGATGACATGGCTACCGATTTGCGCTCGTAGGCAGCCTCGATGATGCGGTAGAGGCCTTCGGCGGCGTCGGTGCCTACCGGCAGGAGCCCGACGTCGTCGATGACCACGAGCTCAGCGCGCACGATTTTGGCGATCGCTTTGTTCAGCGAGTCGTCGACGCGGTGGGCTCGGACCAGCACACCGATCTGCTCCAGGGTGAACCAGGCCACCGGCATGCCGGCCTCGATGACTTGTTGGCCCAGGGCTTCGAGGAAGAAGGTCTTGCCGGTGCCGGCCGGGCCGCAGACCACCAGGTTTTCTCGGCGGTGCACCCATTCCAGGGTGCGTAGTGCTTGCTGGGTGGGCAGCGGGATCGATGAGGCGTTTTCGTCCCAGACCTCGAAGGTCTTGCCGGTCGGGAACCCGGCGGCCTTGCGGCGAGACGCCAGCATTGAGCGGGCCCGCCCCTTGGTCTCCTCGGCCAGCAATGCCTTGATCACCTCGGTTGGATCCCAGCGTTGACTGCGCGCGGTGGCTAGTACGTCGGCGGCAATAGCGCGGGCATGCGGTAGCCGCAGTTGCCGCATCAGCGCCTCGACGTCGGTGGGCAGCGCCGTGGTGGTAGGAAGAGCGTTCATTCCCGGGCCTCCTTGTCGTCAGTGTTGTTGGTGCCCAATGTGTTCCAACCAGCGGTGCCTTGCGACAGCGACGTCGACTCGGTGGTGCGCCCGCGGGCGGTGTCGATGCCCTTGGCCGCCAGGATCGAGTCGAGATCTCCGGTGGCAAAACGGCCATGCACGGCGGCGTGCCCAAGTGCCCAGTCGACATCGCCGCGCGCTGCCAGAGCCGACAAAGCCACCGCATGGGCCATTTTCTGGTTGATGCGCTCGGTGCCGACCGCGGCTGCTTCCTTGAGCCACACCGCAGCACCGGCACCAATCGCCAAAAACGCATGCTCGGCGGCGCTGCGCGCCCGGATGCGGTAGTCGCCGGGCACCTTGTGGTGGTGGCCGGAAAAGTGCGCATCGTCGATGGCCGGGGTGCCCGGTGTGGTGCGGCGGTGTCGGGCGACTTCGCTGGGACCGCCGTCATCGAGTGCGCAGATGATGACCTCGTCGGTGCCGTCGTGATGGCGCACCCACACCGTTTGTCCGACCAGCGTTTCCGGAACCGAGTATTGACCGTGCTCGAAGCAGATCATGGCGGTGTTGTCGGGCACGCGGCGAGTCACTCCGAGCGCGGCGGTATGCGGCAAGTCGGGCACTCGATGCAAGCGGCGGCGTTCCTCGACGAGCATCTCAGCGGGAACCCGACGCGTCACCCGGTGCACCCGAGCGTTGACCTGGTCCATAAACGCGCTGCATGCCACCTCGACCTCGGCGAAGCTGTCGTAGTGGGCCAGCAGGTTCGTCTCGGTGGGCACGATGTCGGCCTTGGCCAGTTTCACGGCGTTTTCGACCCCGCCTTTGGAAGCCGGATCGGCGGGTTCACACGTCAGCACCGACACGCCGTAATAGCGGCCGAACGTGACGGCTTGCCGGTTGCGGACCGGCACCCCAGCGACGTGGCCGGTGGTGACGGTCTTTTCGTTGTCAGTCAGCACGTAGGTGGGAGCACCGCCGATGATCCGGAAAACCCGGTCCAGACCGGCGAACACGCTCGCCGCGCTGCGATCACGCAACGCGATCACCACGCGGAAACGACACCACGCCAGCCACGCCACCAGCAACACGACCTTGCGCCCGCAAACGATCGGTCCCTCGCCGAAATCGTATTGCAGCCACAATCCCGGTTCGGTGACCCAGGGCCGGTGCACCCGGGTATTGCCCAGGCGCCATAGGGCTTTCGCCTCGGCCACAGCACGGCGGGTGGTGCGCTCGCTACCGGTATAACCCAGGCTCTGCAACCGTTCATGGGCCTTGTCAGCGCGGATCTTCCCGCGCGATTCGACGACCCACCCTTCCAAGACATCGCGCCAGCCATCGATTATCTGCGCGCGCCGCACCGCCGGCGGCAGACCACGGTCGCAGTCTTCGACGGCCTTTTGCACCGTGTGATGCGAGCAGCCACACAGATCAGCAGCCGCCCGATACGACCCAGTCAGGTCGTAGGCATTAAGTATTTCCATGATTTCTCCGTCAGACTTCACTTCAGGTCTCTCCTGCTGGTTGCGATTCGACTAGGGCGTCGGTATCGAAACCACAGGAGAGACCCCCAGCCCCGGCGACACGCCGAGGCCGCGATGGATGGGTCTGGGCAGATCCATGCCCCTAATGGGCACTTTCGTGACCGCCGGTGGGCAGTTCTTAATGGCCGTCAGTGGGCATTTTCATGGCCACCTGCGGGCAGTTTTTCATGGCCGCCGACACGGGGGGCTGATCCCCGGCGAGACCCAGCAACCGAACAACCCAATGCACGTAC
>CAZPZQ010000421.1:0-2651 GCA_964590745.1 uncultured Mycobacterium sp.
CGCGCCGACATCCGTAACCCGTTTATCGCCAAGGTGATCCGCAACGGCGACGTCGACACCGTGGTCCATGCCGCGGCCGCGTCCTATGTGCCGCGCTCCGGCGGTGGCGCGACATTGAAAGAGCTCAACGTGATGGGCGCGATGCAACTGTTCGCGGCGTGTCAGAAAGCCCCTTCGGTGCGCCGGGTGGTGCTGAAGTCGACCTCGGAGGTGTACGGATCCAGCCCGCGCGACCCGGTGGTGTTCACCGAGGACAGCACCAGCCGGCGGCCGCTCGGTGAGGGCTTCCCGCGCGACAGCATCGATATCGAGGGTTATGCCCGCGGGCTGGCGCGGCGCCGCCCGGATATCTCGGTGACCATCCTGCGGCTGGCCAACATGATCGGCCCGGCGATGGACACCGCGCTGTCGCGATACCTGGCTGGCCCGCTGGTGCCCACGGTGCTCGGCCGGGACGCCCGGCTACAACTGCTGCACGAGCAAGACGCGCTCGCTGCATTGGAGCGGGCCACCATGGCCGGCAAATCCGGCACCTTCAATGTCGGTGGCACCGGGGTGATCATGATGTCCCAGGCGATCCGCCGGTCCGGCCGGATTCCGGTACCGGTGTCGGGTTTCTGGCTCTGGGGGCTGGATTCGCTGCGGCGCGCCAACCACTACACCGAGATCAATCGCGAACAGCTCGACTATCTGAGCTTTGGCCGGGTGATGGATACGACTAAGATGCATAGAGACCTCGGCTACAGCCCTAAATGGACCACCGCCGAGGCATTCGATGACTACCTGCGCGGCCGTGGTCTTAAACCGATCATCGATCCGCAGTGGGTGCGCTCCCTGGAGCGTCGTGTGGTTGCCGCAGCCCAACGCTGGGGCGGTCGCGCTATTGGCTTCGACAACGGGGGAGGAGGTTAACACCGTGGCCAGCGACCCGAAGGCCAAAGTCATTCCGCTGCACCGCACTTCAAGCCGTGGAGCAGGGCAGCGGCGGGCGCTTCAGCGCGCCGCCGCGGCCCGCCGGCACCCTTCGCTGCTCTCCGACTCGGATGCTCGGGCTTCGGCCGACCACATCGCCGCCGTCATCCGGGACATCGACGAACGCCGCGGCACGCCCGCAACGACCACCACCGAGTCGACCGCCAACGAGTTCGCCCAGCGGGTCGCCGCGATCGCCGCATTCTTCCGGGAGCGGATCACTGGCTCCTACGACGTCGACGAGTTCGGATTCGACCCACACTTCAACAACGCGGTCGCGCTGCCACTGCTGCGGGTGTTGTTCAGATCCTGGTTCCGGGTCGAGGTCAGCGGTATCGAGAACCTCCCCGAAACCGGCGCCGCACTGGTGGTGGCCAACCATGCCGGGGTACTGCCGGTGGACGCCCTGATGGCCTCCGTCGCCGTGCATGACGAACATCCCGCGCATCGCGACCTGCGCCTGCTCGCCGCCGACCTGGTGTTCGACCTGCCGGTGGTCGGGCCAGCCGCTCGCAAAGCCGGACACACCATCGCCTGCACCGCCGACGCACACCGCCTGCTGGCCGCCGGCGAACTGACCGCAGTGTTCCCGGAGGGCTACAAGGGGCTCGGCAAGCGGTTCAAAGAGCGTTACAAGCTGCAACGTTTCGGCCGCGGCGGATTTGTGTCGGCAGCACTGCGCACCAAAGCGCCGATCGTGCCGTGCTCGATCGTCGGCTCCGAAGAGATCTATCCGATGCTGGCCGACGTCAAGCTGCTGGCTCGGCTGCTCGGCGTGCCGTACTTTCCGATCACCCCGCTGTGGCCACTGGCCGGCCCCGCCGGCCTGGTGCCACTGCCATCGAAGTGGCATATCGCCTTCGGCGAGCCGATCTCGACCGCCGATTACGAAGCCGGCGCTGCCGAGGATCCGATGGTCACCTTCGAGCTGACCGACCAGGTGCGCGAAACCATCCAGCAGACCCTGTATCGTCTGCTCGCGGCCCGGCGGAACATCTTCTTGGGCTGAGCCGCCCGTCGGACTGTCCCGGGCTTAGCGGCGCGGTTGCATCCGGTCGCGGATCGACTCAATCGCGGCGATCGTGGCCGCTTCGGTGTCGGCGGCCTGGTGGATCGATTCGCCGAGCATGGTGACGATGCTGGTCACGACCGGGTCGCCGTCGGCGTCGGTGATCTCGCTGCGCACCTCGCTGATCACCGTGCCATGCGATTCGATGACCGAGTCTAGGTAGGCGTCGAAGTACAGCCGGTCGCCGGCCATGATCGGCCGGTGGAAGGTGAACTTCTGGTCGCGGTGAAAGACGCGGGCGATGTTGATCGGGATGTCGAATTTGCTGAAGATCTCCAGTTGGACCCGCCGGCCGGCCACCGCCAGGAAAGTCAGCGACGCCACCAAACCCGGATAGCCCAGGTCGGCTGCTGCGGACTCCTCGAAGTGCGCAGGGTGGTGGTCTTGGACCGCGGCCGCGAACTCACGGATCTTTTCCCGTCCGACTTCGAAGTAGTCCGGGAACCGGTAGTGGGTGCCGATGATGCCCTGGGACTGTGCGTGTACTGACATGCCGGGTTGCCCTCCGCTCGCCGTGGTACTCGGCGGCGGAAGCCTATCAGCGCCGCGCGCTATGCGCGCTCGTGGCGACGCGACACGGGATCCGATGCGGTCGGTGCGCCGCTCGCGC
>CAZPZQ010000422.1:0-2650 GCA_964590745.1 uncultured Mycobacterium sp.
CCTGGAAACGCAACGACCCGATGTTGCAGATCCCACGTCTGGTGGCCAACAACACCCGGGTCTGGGTCTACTGCGGCAACGGCACGCCGAACGACCTCGGCGGCGCGGACATACCCGCCAAATTCCTGGAGAGTTTCACGTTGCGCACCAACCAGAACTTCCAGCAGAACTATCTGGCGACCGGCGGCACCAACGGGGTGTTCAACTTCCCGGCCGACGGAACGCACTCCTGGCCCTACTGGAACCAGCAACTGGTGGCGATGAAGCCTGACATTCAGCGAGCGCTGGGCGTCCTGGCCGACCCCACCTGACCAGCCACCCCCAAGAACATCGGCAGCAGTGCAACCGCCGCACTGCTGCCGATGTCTTTGTCCGGAGAAACCGCGCGGTAAGCCTCGGCAAACCGTGGCCGAAGAGATTGCCGGGGTGTCGATTCCGGACACACCAACGGTCCGCGACGCCACCCCCTGGTGCGCGGGCCAGCACCGACGACCTGCTCTATCACCATTCCCGCCGGGTTTTCCTGTTCGGCATGTCGCAGGGCCGACGCCGTGGGCGGGGCAATGTTTCACGATCTGGGCCTGATCGACGACGACACCGCCGGCAAAGTCTGGCCGGCCATCGCGTTGCACACCACACCCGGGATACCCGAATACCTTGCACCCGAGATCGCGCTGGCGATCTGAGTGCAGCCGATATCGCTGCCGCGGTGGCCGCGCACCCGCGACCGCAGTTCAAAGAACGCATCCTCGCCGCGTTCACCGAAGGCAACCGACACCGACCGCGCACGACGTTCGGCAACGTCAACGCCGATGTGCTGGCCGGGGTAACCGACAGCGTGCCCGAAACCGATCAGGCTGCCACCAGGCGGGTGATCGCCCGCAGCGGAATGGGCAGCCACCCGGGCCGGTGCCGGGATTCATACCCGGCCTCATAGACCGCCTTGTCCAGTTCATAGGCCGCCAGCAGCGCCGCCGAATCACGCGGGTCGGCCCCGGCAGCCGAGGCGTAGCCGTCGCAGAACGCCGCGGTGTTGCGGTCCACCCATTCCCGAGCCCGCGCCGCCAGTTGTTTGTCTTGTTTGTCTTGCTTATCCGCGGGTTGGTCGACCAGTTGTCCGTAGGCGGCGTAGGCGAACGACCGCAGCATCCCGGCCACATCACGCAGCGGCGAGTCCGGCGCCCGACGTTGCGGCAGCGGCACCCCCGGCTCGCCCTCGAAGTCGATCAGCAGCCACCGCTCCGGGGTGCGCAGTACCTGGCCCAGGTGCAGATCACCGTGCACCCGCTGCACCGTCATGGTCTGGCCGGCCAATTCACGGAACCGCTGCTCGATGGTCGCCACATGCGGCTGCAGATCGGGCACCGTCGCCGCCGTCGCCGACAGCCGAGCCACCATGGTGTCCACCGGGAATGTCGATTCCGTGGTCCCCAGACCGTCGGCCAGCGCCGCGTGCACCGAGCCGACGGCTTCGCCGAGCCGGTAGGACTCACCGGCGAAGTCACCGCCGACCTCGTGCGCATACAGGTCGGCCTCGGCGAACAGGTCACGCACACTGGCGGTGGCCATCGCCCAGCCTTCCGCCGAATTGGCCGCGTATGCGCTGACCATGCCCAACGCGTAGGACGCCCCGCCGACCGGGCCACCCGGGTTGGCCGGCAGCGTCGCCCGGTAGGTGCCGAGTAGTCGAGCCACATGCGGATTGCCGGCGCGGGCCAACACTTGGTTCAGCTCGATATCGGGGTTGACACCGTCGGTGACCCGCCGGAACACCTTCAAGATGGCGTCTTCGGCGAAGATCACGCTGGTGTTGCTCTGCTCGGCGTCCACCACCCGGGGATGTTCATGCACCGGCAGCACCACGTCGGGCTCTCGGGCGAAGCTGACCACCCCCGAATCCGAACCCCGCTGCTCCGATGTGTCGATCAGCGACAACACGAATTGAGTGGCGCCCACGTCATAGAGCGCGTCGTAGCCGGTGTGTTGGCCGTCTGTGCCGATCATGGCTACCGCGTTGTACTCCGGGGCTGGATCGGCATCCCAACTGACCAGCACCTGATAGCGCTCCGCCGATCCGTCGGTGTAAGTGGCGTCGATCAGCACCAGGTCCAGGCCGTCGCGCAGGGCGACCACCAGGACCGGCTCGGCGGCGGACAACTGCCGGTCTCGCCCGGCGTACCAGCGGCGCTGCGGAAGCCACTCGAACCACGGCAAGGCGGCCAGCTGGTAACCGGACTGGTGATCAGGAGAGGTCATCGGGTCTCCTCGGCCTCATTCAGCTGGAACCAGTAGAACCCGTGCCCGGGCAGGGTCAGCAGGTAGGGCAACTGGCCGATCCGGGGGAACTCCACGTGGCCGGTCAGTTCGACCGGCGTGTAACCGGTCCAGTGCTGCAGGTTCAACTCGATGGGCTGCGGGAAACGGGACAGGTTGTTGACACAGAGCACGGTGCCGTTGGTGTCCCCGTCGATCTCCCGCACATACGCCAACACCGACGGGTTGGACCCGCCCAGTTCACGGAACGCGCCGGTGGCAAAGGCGTCATGCCGGCGACGCACCGCCAGCATGGTGCGAGTCCAGTTCTGCAGCGACGCCTAGGTGTCGCGTTGCGCCTCGACATTGACCGCCTGGTAGCCGTACACCGGGTCCT
>CAZPZQ010000423.1:0-2648 GCA_964590745.1 uncultured Mycobacterium sp.
CGCCGGTGCGCCGGGCCAGTTCCTGCCAGGGCACCAGGTTGGCGTGGTGTTCGAGCTCGGTGGTCACGATGACATCACCCGGGCCGACCGCACGCCCAAACCGGCTATCGCCAAGGATGTACGACACCAGGTTCAGCGCCTCGGTGGCGTTTTTGGTGAACACCAACTCGTCGGCGTCGGCGCCGACGAGTCGGGCAACGTCTTCCCGGCCCTGCTCGTAGGCGTCGGTGGCCTCCTCCATCAGCTGGTGCGCACCGCGATGGACGGCGCCGTAGCAGGTGGTCAAAAACTCGCGCTCGGCATCGAGCACCTGCACCGGGCGTTGCGCCGTGGCGCCGGAATCTAGGTAGGCCAGTTGTTTTCCACCGCGCATGATGCGCCCCAGGATGGGAAAGTCCGCCCGTATCGCAGCCGAATCCAGCGCCGCGGGACGGCCGACGGAAAGCGTCATCGCTCAGGCCTCCGCCGCTGCCGCCTGCGCGAACCGCTCGTAGCCCTTTTCTTCCAGCTCGTCGGCGAGCTCCGGGCCGCCCGATTCGGCGATTCGGCCGCCGGAGAAGACGTGCACAAACTGCGGTTGGATGTAGCGCAGGATGCGGGTGTAGTGGGTGATCAGCAGAATCCCGCCGTGCTCGGTCTCCTTGTACCGGTTCACTCCTTCGGCGACCACCCGCAACGCGTCGACATCCAGCCCGGAGTCGGTCTCGTCCAGGATCGCGATCTTCGGCCTGAGCAGGGCCAGTTGCAAGATCTCGTGGCGCTTCTTCTCGCCGCCGGAGAAACCCTCGTTGACGCTGCGGTCGGCGAAGGCCGGGTCGATACCGAGCGTTTTGAAGGCTTCGCGCTGTTCTTTGATCCAGTGTCGCAATTTGGGCGCCTCACCGCGTACCGCGGTCACCGAACTGCGCAGGAAGTTCGACATGGACACCCCGGGCACCTCGACCGGATACTGCATTGCCAGAAAAATGCCGGCCCGGGCCCGCTCGTCGACGGTCATCGCCAACACGTCCTGACCGTCCAAGCTGACCGAACCGGATGTCACGACGTAGTTCGGATGACCGGCGAGCGCGTACGACAGCGTCGACTTGCCCGACCCGTTGGGCCCCATTAGCGCGTGGGTCTCATCGGAGCGCACTGTCAGGTCGACACCGTGCAGGATGGGGATCTCGGTGTCGCCGCCCGCCGAGGTCCCCCCGGGCACCACGCTGACGTGCAAGTCCCTGATTTCCAGTGTGGTCATTGTTGATTGGTGTCCTTAACTGGTTTGAAAACTGGTTTGAACGTTCTCGGTGACTGCCAGCTCGTGTTCGACGGCTTCGGTGAGGCGCTCGCGCACGTCGGGCACGGTGATCTTGGCGATGATCTCGCCGAAGAAACCGCGCACCACCAGCCGGCGGGCCTGGTCTTCCGGGATTCCCCGGGACTGCAGGTAGAACAACTGCAGATCGTCGAATCGTCCGGTGGCGCTGGCGTGTCCGGCTTGGATGATCTCCCCGGTTTCGATCTCCAGGTTGGGTATCGAGTCGGCCCGGGCACCGTCGGCGAGGACCAGGTTGCGGTTGACCTCGAAGGTTTCGGTGCCCACCCCGCCCGAACGGATCAGCACGTCGCCGACCCACACGGTGTGCGCGTCCGGAAGCGACGAACTCGGATCGCCTTGCAGCGCACCCTTGTACAGCACGTTGGATCGGCAGTTGGGTTGGCCGTGGTCGATCAGCAATCGTGATTCCAGGTGCTGGCCGTCGTCGGCGAAATACAAACCGAGCAGCTGGATGTCCCCGCCCGGTCCGTCGAACCGCACCCGTCCGGTCAGCCGCACCACTTCACCACCCAACTGGATGGCGGCGTGCTGCAGCACCGCATCTTTGCCCAGCGCCATATGGTGCATGGTGACATGAACCATGTCGGATGCCGCGTCGGCAATCCAGACCACAGTCAAGTGCGCGCTGTCGCCGACCATGAACTCAATGTTGTCGGCGTAGGTTCCACCACCCCGTACATCGATGATGACGGTCGCCCGAGACAACTCCTCGGCGCGCACCTGCAGGTGACCGTAGGCGGTGGCCCCCTCGCCCGGTCCGGTGACGGCGATCCTGACCGGCTCCGCCGGGGTGGCCGCCCTGTCGACAGTGACTACCGTCGCCGAATTGAACGACGAGAATGCCTGCGCGGCAATGCGGTCCGCGGGAACACCGACCGAACCCAGCCGCTCGTCACCGCGCCGGACGGTTTCCGTGCGCACCCCTGCGACTTCGGTGGCCGCTGTCGTCGCGGTCCCGGTGGCGGGCGCAGAACCGTCGTGCAGTCCCCGCAGCCGGCGCAGCGGGGTAAACCGCCACGCTTCGTCGCGGCCCTGCGGCACCTCGAACGCATCCACGTCGAACGACGTGAACTGTGCGGCTTTGTTGATGACTGCGCCTTCGACCGCCTCGGTCAGAGCACTACCTGCACCAGCGGGTGTCACTAGCCCACCGCGCCTTCCATCTGCAGCTTGATCAGCTTGTTGAGTTCCAGTGCGTACTCCATCGGCAGTTCTTTGGCGACCGGCTCGATGAATCCGCGCACCACCATCGCCATCGCCTCGTCCTCCGGTATCCCGCGACTCATCAGGTAGAACAGCTGGTTCTCGCTGACCTTGGACACGGTGG
>CAZPZQ010000424.1:0-2637 GCA_964590745.1 uncultured Mycobacterium sp.
CGGCAGGCGGCGGTCGGGGCCGGGATCGGCTGGGATGTGCCGGCGCTGACGATCAACAAGGTGTGCCTGTCCGGCCTGGACGCGATCGCCCTGGCCGACCAGTTAATCCGCGCCGGCGAGTTCGACGTGGTGGTGGCCGGCGGTCAGGAGTCGATGACCCGGGCGCCGCATCTGCTCACCGACAGCCGGGCCGGCTACCGGTACGGCAGCGTGACGGCGCTGGACCACATGGCCTACGACGGCCTGCATGACGTGTTCACCGACCAAGCGATGGGTGCCCTGACTGAGCAGCGCAACGACGCCGACAAGTTCACCCGACGCGAGCAGGACGAGTTCGCCGCCGGGTCGCATCGGAAAGCGGCCGCCGCATGGAAGGACGGCGTCTTCGCCGACGAGGTGGTACCGGTGACGATTCCGCAGCGCAAAGGCGATCCGGTGGAGTTCACCGAAGACGAGGGCATCCGGGCCAACACCACTGTCGAGTCGCTGTCCGCGCTCAAGCCGGCGTTTCGCCGTGACGGCACCATCACCGCCGGATCGTCATCGCAGATCTCCGACGGCGCGGCCGCGGTGGTGGTGATGAGTAAAGACCGCGCCACTGAGCTCGGCCTGAATTGGCTGGCCGAGATCGGCGCACACGGCGTGGTGGCCGGCCCAGACTCCACCTTGCAGTCCCAGCCGGCCAACGCGATCAGGAAGGCGGTCGACCGCGAGGGCATCACGGTCGACGCCCTCGACGTCATCGAGATCAACGAAGCATTCGCGGCGGTCGCGCTGGCCGCTACCCGCGAACTCGGTGTCAGCCCGGACATCGTCAACCCCAACGGCGGTGCCATCGCCCTGGGCCATCCCATCGGCATGTCCGGGGCTCGGCTAGCGCTGCATCTCGCGCTTCAGTTGGCCCGGCGGCGCGCCGGCTACGGCGCCGCGGCGTTGTGTGGCGGCGGCGGACAAGGGGACGCACTCATTCTGCGCGCGGGATAGCATCCGCCTCGTCCCGACGGTTGCTGGAACCGCCGATTTGAGGCACTCGCGCACTTCGCTGTGACATTGGTCATAGCGGCCGATCGCAGCCGGTTATCGCGACGTGACAGACTTGACGGCGTGACAGCTCCCCGACGCCCGATCGGTCCGGCATTAGCCGGAGCGGTGGATTTGTCCGGTCTCAAGCAACAAAGCCGGCAGAGCGCTACTAGCGGCGCCAACGCGACCCCGCCCGGCAGTACCGAGATCACCGAGGCCAATTTCGAAGCAGAGGTGCTGGTCCGGTCCAACCAGGTGCCCGTGGTGGTGCTGCTGTGGTCGCCGCGCAGCGACGTGTGCGTCCAGTTGTTGGATGCTCTGGCCGGACTGGCGCAGGCCGACAGCGGCAAGTGGTCGCTGGCTGCGGTCAACGTCGACACCGCGCCGCGGGTGGCACAGGTGTTCGGCATCGACGCGGTGCCTACCGTGGTGGCGCTGGCCAGCGGCCAGCCGATTTCGAGTTTTCAGGGAATGCAAGCACCGGATCAGCTACGTCGCTGGCTGGATTCGTTGCTGGCGGCCACCGCGGGCAAGCTCAGCGGCGTCGCCGACGCCGAGCCGCCCGCCCCGGTCGATCCGACGCTGGTGCGGGCTCGCGAACAGCTAGAGGCCGGCGATTTCGCCGCCGCACGTGCGTCGTATCAGGCGCTGTTGGAGACCGACCCGCAGCACGCTGAGGCGATGGCAGCCCTGCGACAGATCGCCTTCCTGGAACGAGCGACCACTCACCGTCCCGATGCGGTGGCGCTCGCCGACGCCGCACCGGATGACATCGATGCGGCATTTGCCGCCGCGGACGTGCAATTGCTCAATCAGGAGGTAGCCGCGGCGTTCGACCGCCTCATTGCGCTGGTGCGGCGCACCTCCGGAGACGCGCGTGGCTCGGTTCGGACCCGGCTGGTGGAGCTGTTCGAGCTCTTCGACCCCGCCGATCCCGAAGTCATCGCCGGCCGGCGCAACCTGGCCAACGCGCTGTACTGACTTTTAGGGCGCGAGCAGACCCAAATGCCCCGGTAAAAGGGCTGTTCCAGGTACTTTTGCGACTGCTCGCGCTACTCTGGCTCCAGCCACAGCGCCGACAGCGGCGGGAGCACCAGCACAGCGGATGCCGCTCGACCGTGCCACGGCTCGCTGATCGCATCGACGCCGCCGAGGTTGCCGATCCCGGCACCGTGGTAGTCGGCGGCATCGGTGTTGAGCACTTCGCGCCACCGACCGGCGAGCGGAAGGCCCAGCTGATACCCACTGTGTTCGACGCCGGCGAAGTTGAACACGCAGGCCAGCACCGAACCGTCTGCTCCGTAACGCAGGAAGCTCAGCACATTGTTGGCCGAGTCGTTGGCGTCGATCCAGGAGTATCCGGCCGGGCTGGTGTCCTGGCTCCACAGCGCCGGACGACTGCGGTAGATGGTGTTGATATCGCCGATCAAGCGCAGAATTCCAGTGGAGAAGCTGTTTTCATCAAGTTGGAACCAATCCAGACCACGCTCTTCGGACCACTCAGCGCGCTGGCCGAACTCTTGGCCCATGAACAACAGTTGCTTACCCGGGTGCGCCCACTGGTAGGCCAGCAGGCTGCGCAGCCCGGCCGCCTTGAGGTGGTCGTTGCCGGGC
>CAZPZQ010000425.1:0-2628 GCA_964590745.1 uncultured Mycobacterium sp.
GCGGCGCCGCCGACAGCCACGCCGGTGGTGGTGGCGGGGGCGGCGGCGGCGCCGGCCTGCCCGGCGGGGCCGGGGGCGCCAGCAGCGACTGAGCCGGACGGGCGGCGGGACGCATCACTCGCGCAGCGATATGCAGGATCGACGCCAGTCGACTCCCTCCGGCACCGCCTCGGCTGCCGCCAGGGCGCTCGCGAGCTGCATGCCGTCGTAGGCCCGCAGCCCGGGCACACCCACCAGGCCCAGCCCGCGCAGGGCGCTCCCGAAGCCGGTCGTCCTCGCCTCCGGCCAGCGCAGGATCCGTCGCGGCTTGCGGCGCCAATCGGGTCAGGTACTCGTTGAGACTGCAGCCCTGCTGCGATGTCACTTGGCGGACCCGCTCAACCAGCTCGTCGGGCGCACGCCAGGTCACCTGAGTCATGAATGCCTGCTGACATTCATTTCCAGGCCTATTCCCAGCCCCTATCCTCGACACATGGCCAAGTTCGTCGACCTCGCCCGCTTGGCCGAGCTGTTGCCCGGCTACCGCTTCGCCTACCTGATCACCGTCGATGACGATTACGGTGCGCACACCACCGCCGTCACGCCGACCTACGAGTCCGGTCTGCTCGACGTCGGGCCGGTGGGCCGGCACGGTCGAGCCAACCTGGCCCACCGGCGCGGCGTCACCCTGGTGTGGCCGCCACTCGAGGTGGACGGCTACTCACTGATCGTCGACGGGCAGGCCGAACTGCCCGATGAGCCGGCGGATCCGGTACGGGTGCGACCGGTGCGCGCGAAGCTGCACCGGCCGGTGTTTCACGCCAACACCGAGCGGGCAGTCGGCGGTGTGTACGACTGCGTTGATATCGCTCCGATCTGAGTCCGCTTTTCCCGGACTATGCTCATGCTTATGCCGACTCAAGTGGATTTCGACGCCCTGGCCGAGAAACTGGTGGGCCACGACTACGCCTACCTGATCACCGTCGGGGACGACGGCCGGCCGCATCCGGTGCCGGTGATGCCGGTGCTCAAGGGCGACACCGTGTACATCGGGGCGATCGGCGGCAGCCGCAGCCGCAAGAACCTGGCCCGCACCAACGACGTGACGGTGATGTGGCCACCGCCGGTACCGGGCGGCTACACCATCATCGCCGACGGCCAGGCCGACGTGTCCGAACCGGGTGGCGACTCGCTGGCCAGCCTGAAATTCGTGCCGACCCGCGCGGTGTTGATCCGGATCGCCACCCCGGAATCGCCCGGCGAAACCCCGTGCTACAGCGACTGCGTCGACTTGAAACTCAGCCCGCAGGGAGTCTGACCGGGATTCCGGCCACCATCAACACCACCTGATGACACTCGGCGGCGATGCGCGCGTTGAGCACGCCGAGCAGGTCCCGGAACAGCCGACCGGATGCGGTGGCCGGCACCACTCCGCTGCCCACTTCGTTGCTGACCGCCACCGCGCGACCCGGGTAGCTGCGCCAGGCTCTGACCAACTCGTCGATGTCGGCCTGCACGGCGTCCAGGCGTCCATCCCAGGCCTGGTGCCGGTCGATCCGCGCGGTCAGCCAGGCGCCCAGGCAGTCCACCAGCAGCGGAGTGGTCGCCGCCCGCAGCGCCTCGGCCACCTCGCTGGTCTCCACGGTGCGCCAGGACACCGGCCGGCGGGCCCGGTGCAACCGCACCCGCTCGGCCCACTCCGAATCGTCTTCCCGCACCCCGCCGGCGGCCAGGTAGGTCACTGCGGGTTCGTCGGCCAGCAGCGCTTCGGCGTGCGCGGATTTACCGGATCGCACGCCGCCGAGCACCAGAGTGCGCGTCGCGGCGGGCCGGGCCTCGCCCAGCTGCACCACCTCGCCGTCACGTCCGGGTCGAGCGCCCGACTCCGCCAGTGCCGCAGTCAATTTCTCGCCGGGCGGGTTGTGGTGACTCAGGTGCACCGCGACGACGTCGGTGCGGTCGGTGACCGCGCCGGATCGGCGCAGCTGTGCGACGGTGGCTCCGAACGACGTCAGGTCGTGGTGCTCGGTGCCGTGGTCGGTGCGGCTGCCGAAGGTCTCCTCCAAAAACACCGCTTCGAAGGCCGCGTCGGTGACCGCGGCATGGGTGACGGCCGGTAGCGGGCCGGTGTCGGTGGCCCACAGGATTCTGGTGACGCCCGCGGCCACGTCGTAGAGGACGGCGTCGGCGCCGTGCGCGGCAGCCAGTACTCGGACCCGATAGTCGCCCAATTCCAACCGGTCTCCGGCTGCCACCGCGATGAACCGGACCGCGTCTTGCGGCCCGACCCAGTCGGCGCATTGCCGCAGCACACCGGCCGGTCCGATCACGTCCAGCGGCTGGCTGAGGCCGGCCCACTGCCGCATCAACAACACCGCCGGCGCCAGGTGGTCGGGGTGGCCGTGGGTGAACAGGATGTGCCGCACCGAAGCCAGCGAGCGCCCATACCGCACCGCAGCCCGCGGCGCCTCGGGTCCGCAGTCCAGCAGCACGGTGTCATCGACCAGCGCCGCGGTCTGACCGCGGATCTCCCCGGCTGCCGCAGCCCACCGGCACGACGCGCAGCCGCAGAACGGATTCGGCCACCCGTCGGCGCTGACGGTGCCCAGCAGTCTATGTGGGACTACGCGGAGCGCTTCGCGCCCGAGG
>CAZPZQ010000426.1:0-2620 GCA_964590745.1 uncultured Mycobacterium sp.
GGTGAACAGCCGACCCTTTTCGCTCACGTTGTCATCCCTCCACGTCTGCGATCTTGAAAATTAGCCGGGCGAATCATATCCTCGCCGGTTCCGCAGCGGTCGGTCAGCCCGACCGACCGCGCCACCACAGCACGGCGCTACCCGTGCTGGTCGGCAGTGCCGTGCAGGAACGCGACGACCGCGTCCACGATACGGCTGGCCATCAGCGTCTTGGAGCCGTGCTCCAGGGCGGCCTCGGCACCGTCCGCGGCCAGCAGCCAGCCGGCGTTGCTGTCCACCTCGAACGCCCTGCCGTCGCCGACCGCGTTGACCACCAGCAAGTCACAACCCTTGCGGCGCAGCTTGGTTCGGGCGTGGAACAGCACATCGCCATTGGCGTCGCCGGTCTCGGCGGCGAATCCGACGATGGCACGCATTCGGGGCAACTGCCCGTCGGCCCGGGCCCGCACCGCGCCGGCCAGCACATCGTCGTTGCGGACCAGTTCGATGGTCGGCGGTTCGGGGCCTTTTTTGATCTTGGCGGATGCCGTCTGGGCGGGCCGGAAGTCGGCGACCGCCGCCGCCATTACCAGCACGTGCGCTTCCGGGGCATGCTTGGACACCGCGTCGCGCATCTGCTGGGCCGAACTGACGTGGACGACGTCGACGCCGGCCGGGTCAATCAGGCCGGCGGTGTGGCCGGCGATCAACGTCACCTCGGCGCCGCGCTGTGCCGCCACCCGCGCCACCGCGTAACCCTGCTTGCCCGAACTGCGGTTGCCGATGAACCGCACCGGGTCGATCGGTTCACGGGTGCCGCCGGCGGTCACCAGCATTTTGCACCCGGCCAGGTCGTAGGGCATGGCGTCCGGCCGCTCCAGCAGCAGCCGCACGAACGTGTTGATCTCCTCGGCCTCGGGCAACCGGCCGGGACCACTGTCGGTCCCGGTCAGGCGCCCGCAAGCGGGTTCGAGCACCACCGCGCCGCGCTGGCGCAGGGTGGCGACGTTGGCGACGGTCGCGGGGTGCAGCCACATCTCGGTGTGCATCGCCGGGGCGAACAGCACCGGGCACCGCGCCGTGAGCAAGGTGGCGGTCAGCAGGTCGTCGGCGCGGCCGGCAACTGCGCGGGCCAGCAGGTCGGCGGTGGCCGGTGCCGCCACCACCAGGTCAGCCTGTTGGCCGATGGAAACATGCGGCACCGCTGGAATGTCGACGAACACCCCGGTATGCACCGGCTCGCCGGACAATGCCTCGAAGGTGGCCGCTCCGACGAATTGCAGCGCGGATTCGGTGGGGATGACCCGGACGCGGTGCCCGGCCTCGGCCAGTTGGCGGACCACCGTGCACGCCTTGTATGCGGCGATACCTCCCGAGACGCCGACGACGATCCGCTTGCGGTCCACCGGTACCGATCCCGTCCCGCCCCGACCTCTGTTACTCGCCTTCGGTGTATTCGAGCAGATCCGCGTGGATCTCGCGCAACGCGATGGACAGCGGTTTCTCTTGAAGGCCGGGTTCGACCAGCGGACCGACGTACTCGAGGATGCCCTCACCGAGCTGGTTGTAGTAGTCGTTGATCTGACGGGCTCGCTTGGCCGCGAAGATCACCAGCGCGTATTTGCTGGAGGCTCGCTGCAGCAACTCGTCGATGGGCGGGTTGGTGATGCCCAGCGGCGTGTCGTAGCCGCCGATCAAAGCCGGGTCGAACTCATCGGCTGTCGCGGTTGCCGACGTATCGGCCTGCGGGGTGCTCACGGTAAGACTTTCTCCTGGCAATAGCGGGACGCTGATCAAGCGGTTCGTTTCGGGTAGATCACACCGCGTCCGGTGCGGTTCCCACCAGCAACGATACCAATTCGGCGCACGCGGTTTCCAATCGGTCGTTGACCACGACCACATCGAAGTCCTGCTGGGCCGCCAGTTCGGCGCGGGCGGTCGCCAGCCGCCGACGTATCACCTCGGGCGGTTCGGTGCCGCGCCCGACCAGCCTGGCCTGCAGCGTCGACCAGTCCGGGGGCGCCAGAAACACCGTGACAGCCTCGGCCAGCGCCGCCTTGACCGCTCGGGCTCCGGCCAGGTCGACCTCGATCAAGACCGGTCGCCCGGACCGGGTGGCGTCACGCACCGGAGCAGCCAGAGTACCCGATCGGTGCAGGCCACCATGGATCTCGGCCCACTCCAGCAGCGCATTCTCGTCAATCAGGCGCTGAAACTCGCTGGCCGACACGAAGTGGTAGTCAACGCCGTCCAGTTCACCGGGGCGGGGCGCCCGAGTGGTGGCCGACACGCTGAAATACAACCCGGGAACTCGCTCGCGCAGGCACCGGACCAGCGTCGACTTCCCCACCGCGGACGGCCCGGACAGCACAACCACCCGCGGCGCCGGCGCCGATGCGTCGCTTCGGTCGGTTCCGCTGCCGGCGCTCACCGGCCGCCGCCCGGCGCTCAGGCGAAGTCGAACTTTTCCAGCAGCGCCTTGCGCTGACGGTCACCCAAGCCGCGCAACCGGCGGGTCGGCGCGATCTCCAGCTCGTTCATGATCTCCTGCGCTTTGACCTTGCCCACCTTCGGCAACGCCTCCAACAGCGCAGACACCTTCATCTTGCCCAGGACCTCGTCGGTCTCGGCGTCCTTGAGC
>CAZPZQ010000427.1:0-2617 GCA_964590745.1 uncultured Mycobacterium sp.
AGGGCGAGCGGATCGTCTACATCCGCACCCTGGTCACCGGCAAGAGTTCCAGCGCGTCGCGGGCCATTGACACCGAATCCAACCTGGGTCAGTACCTGTAGTTTGCTGCGCGAATGTGCGCGTCCCCGGCCGCCACGGCGTCGGTCGACGCTATCCCTGTCGCGTGCCCGACCTCCGCTTCGACTGGCGGTCGCCCGTTGGTGCCTGGCTCTTCGGGATGGTCAGCGGGATAGCGGCGTCGATGAGCTCGAAAGCGCGGTGCTGTTTCGGGGTGGGTTCGGTGAGGGTGTCGAACTCGATGGTGCTGTCGTTGTAGCGGATTGTGTTGCGGGTCAGGGTTGCGAGGTGACGCAGCAGGTCGTCGAAACGTTCCGATGGGTGTTCGTCGATACCGATCAGCGGTGCCCAAACCCTGTGCAGGTGCCAGCTCAGGTGGCAGGCCAGCAGCCGGATCAGGGCGTGCGCCTTGGCTGTGCGGACGTGTCGGTGATCGATGGGTGGCGGATCCAGGTCGTCGGTGGTGATGTTCCGCGAGTTGCGGCCGACTCGGGCCAGATTTCGGTAGGCGGAGACCACGCTGGCCGCGTCGAGCTCGGTTGCGGGCACGTTGGTGCGCAGCACGGAGATGCCGTCGAACGCGGCGTAGGCGCTGATGCCGGCGTGATTGCGCTCATAGCTGAAGTCGACATCGGTAACGACACAACGAAAGTGCTTGCTCAACTGGTATTTACGGAGCACCGCCTCGACCGCTCGGTTGATGCTGTCAGCCCCGGAGAGTTCGCCACGCTTGACCCGCGTTGCAGTGGATGCGAGCAGCGTTTCGGCGGCGGCCAGGAGTTGGTCGCGTTTGCGGGTCTGCTCGGCGGCCAGAACAGCATCGCGGCTGGCAATCAGGCGTTCGCCGGGGTAGGCGGGATGTGTGATCTCAACCACGTCACGCACGTCTGACAACAGGCCTATTCTCAGCCGCCCGTCCTCGCCGGCCAGGTCGGCTAACGCCCGGGGGCGCAATGCAGTGATCCACCCGAAACCCGCTTCGGTGTCGTTGGTTCCGCGCAGCGCGTCGATGCATGTCGAGTTGATCATGCTGCGATCGCCGACGAGCACGAGCCGCTCAAGGCCCGATCGGGTTCGGATACTCTCGGCAGCATCGGTGGCGGCCATGGTATCGCCGGTTTCATCGGGGAATACGCGTACCGCCAGCGGACAGCCCGCGCGGTCAGTGGCCACTCCGAACTCGATGCGGGCCGGTCTCTTTCTTCGGGTGGGGAAGTATTCGCTGTCGATCGGGTCATCACGTCGGTCGCTGACTCGGCAACTGGTCAGGTTGAGAAACGCAGTGTGCTGCGGAGTCGATTCTGTATCAGTCTGTTTGGCGACGAGTTTGGATTCCACCGTGTGTTGGCGGGCCAGCAGCCAGTCCATTGCTGTGGACACCTCATTGGCGGACGCGTCAGCCACGTTCAGGTCGACCGCCAACGTAGAGTCTCCCCACCGTGGAAGGGTCGGAACCTGCGAGGTCGGATCGATTACTTGCGAGATAATCAACCCCCAAACCACATCGCGCGACCGGCACGGTGGCCCCAAAAGTGCGGGCAGGCCCCGGTGGCGGGCCATTGCCTCCACCGCGGCCACATGCCCGTGCGGCAGCGCGCGCAACACGGTGAACTCACCGCTGGCCGGTACCAGCGTGTGACCTTTGAGGCTGGCCTCCAAGGCGGCGATCGCCGCATTGGGCAGCATGGACAGATTGGCCAGGGTCTGGTTGCGCACCTTCGATCCGTCGCGGTAGGTGCGGCGCAGCAACACCGATTCGTAGACCCGGCGGTTGCCCTGCCTGTCGACGTGGGTCTTCTTGACTCTGACTACGTGCGCTCTATTAATTTTGCGTGTCATGGCCGTTGTGCGTCGTATTTTGCGTGTTAATAAACGTCAACGCCGTTGATCGATCGCAGTTTATTCGTGACTACATGCGCAGCCATGTCTTATTTTCGACCGCCTATCTATGTCGGTGTTTTGAGCGCATACCGGCACGCCCGGATCTTCTGGTCGAGCTTAAACATACAGGTCGAGACAAATCGAAGTCGATAGCAACCCTGGAACGTACCGTTTATGTTACGCGATGATTTACGCTGTTATCCCTGACGTAAAAATCGAAAAGTCCTTGATTCTAACCCTCCTCACAAGTAGCTTTATCGCCACGCCAGGATTGACCACTGCCGCGGAAGGCGCCGACAAAAGGGGACAGCCGTGCAGTCAGCGATTCACCCATACGCCAAACAGCGGCATGGCGGTCGTGGGCGGGACCGGCGGCGGTCACCCCGATGGTTGTGCCGTAGTTGCAGCGTCCGCTCTTGCGAGATATAGCAGCCGCCGCCACGCTGAACCCGTCAGTTAGTATGCCGCCGCCACAAGCAGTGAGGGCCCCGCACGCGCCCACCTCCTGTCGTGCGGGGCTTTCACATGGCATCGGCCGGCTGGATTTCATTGGTTCCGAACCGCGCGGTGCCAGTTCTGACCTCGGGGAGCGGGTTCGATGTCACCAGCGCCATAATCGATAACCGAAAGCGGGCTACGTACCGGTCTTGATGAACTTGGCCATGTTGCAAGACAACGG
>CAZPZQ010000428.1:0-2617 GCA_964590745.1 uncultured Mycobacterium sp.
CGAAAGCGGGCTACGTACCGGTCTTGATGAACTTGGCCATGTTGCAAGACAACGGGAGTCAGTATTGATTCGGCCGCACCGTTGCGGGGGCGCCGCACCAGCGGGGTACGGCGTGACGGCTGGCAGCCGGCGGGAACGGTCTGACGCCGTCCGACTGGGCGACGACAAGCGCGCTGGGCGAGCCCATCCGCAGCCCGTCCCGCTGCGACCCGGCCCCGGTGCGGAAATTGCCCGCATGGGCGCTCGTGCACAGGCTGAGCCAGCGCGGGGCTGGGGCACCTAGGTGTCGCTTTGGGTAGGTGGGGGCGCAGAGTCGAGGTTGCAGTTGCCGGCGCTGGCGGCAACGTCGGACCCCCGGCTCTTGACTACGTGGTCGCCACGCATTCGACATGGTATCGCCCGTTTCGTCGCATTATCGCCCGGTATACGCGAATGACGTCAGTTGTCGGGAGTTTATTCTTGACTACCCGATTATCTGTATCTCAGGTGATGTGGCCGTTCGCCGGAAACTCTCGGACCGCATTGGGCTTGGGTTCCAGCTCCCTCGTTAGAACGCAAACTGCCTGGTAAAAATGACCGTATCGAACGAGATTTCGACATAGTTAACACTTGTATTAACGTTGCTATGATCGGTTTCGCCCGGTCGAGGAAATCGAGACAAAGCGCTTGCATCTAAGCGAACTCACAAGTAACTTTATCGCCGCGCCAGTATTTGGCGGTCGCCGCGGGTGACCACCGACAAAGGAGACGACCGTGCAAACCCTTCGCCCTTTCGCCGCCGTGAATGTCGTCGATCCTGAGCGCGAGCGCTTTGGCGATCACCTCGCTGACAGCGCCACTGAGCGGTGCCGGCCGCACCATACGGCTTTGTCAAGGACTTCTTGCCGGTGACATCCCAGCGCTCGTCACACATTGTGCGAAAGGAGATGCCGTGCAACCGGTAGCCCTTCGGCTCTGAATGACCCACCGTGTCGACATCATCGGTGAAGCCGAGATGAGCCGCCTTCCGCTAGCGGCGAGCTGAACTAGCCAGCCGTAGAAATCCTTACGAGATGAATGGAGAGACCTCTGATGAATCGTTCAATTCCGTTGGCCGCCGCCATAGCTGGTGGGGGGCTACTAGCCGCTGCGTTTTTGCAGGCGGCTGTCGGTACCGCCACGCCTGACAGTGCGCCTGACGCTGGCTTCACCATCGGTGATCTCAGCTTCAACGACCCAGTGGCGCTCCCTGGTTTTCTGGGCGGCGAACCGACGCCGGGTTACGAATCCATCATCCCAACGTTTGCCAACGCGCCCCTGTTGTCCATCGGTAGCGATACCCTGACCGGTCTCCCTCTTCATACGGGAGTCCAGCAGTTCACCCTCGAAGACAGCGCCGGCACCACGCTCGGGACGGTCGAAACTTCCGCCAACGTGCAGAACCTGTTGGGTATAACTACCACGCAGTTCACCGTCAGCGGCACCGATCCCGCCTCGGGGCTGACCGACAGCCAACTCGCCCAGTTGCCCGCCGACGGCACGGTCTACAGCATCACCAACCTCGGTGGCGGGTTCGCCAACGTCTACCAAGCCATCCCCAACGCCGATGGCACTGCGGCCTCTACCATCACCAACACTTTCGTGACGCCGTTCGGCAACTTCGATGTGCCGGTGTCCTATGACGCCATCGCGCCGCTGGATCCGGCCGGTCCACTGGAGGCGCGCGGTGTTGCACCGAGCGCCACCGGCCTCAGCGCCCACGCGTTCACCATCGACGGCCCCACCTTCGATCCGGGCAGCGACGGAATCACTATCGCTCAGCCCCTGTCGTTGTCCAGCTTCGCGCCGCTGCTCGAATTCAACGCGAGCGCAATCAATGTCGCTCTTACCGGCCCCAGCGGTACATCAGCAGCTCACGATTTCGAGGTGTACACCAACGGCACCGACGCCGGCAGCGTTCAAACCTATCTGTGGTACTCGAACCTGCTGGGTATACATAGCACGCAGTTTACCGTCGGGGGCGTCACCCCGACTGGTGATGCAAGTGACCTGCC
The DNA here is from genome assembly GCA_964590745.1 of uncultured Mycobacterium sp. Lineage (GTDB taxonomy): Bacteria > Actinomycetota > Actinomycetes > Mycobacteriales > Mycobacteriaceae > Mycobacterium. Next base: position 2,034 of record CAZPZQ010000428.1, read on the forward strand.
TGCCATTGGGACGGTCTACAGTGTCACCGACCTCGGTGGCGGTTATCAGAACATCTATGAAGCCGTCCCGGGTACCGGCGGTGGGTCGGCCACCATCACCGACACGTTCGTGACCCCGTTCGGCAACTTCGATGTGCCGACGTCCTTTGATGCGACTGTGCCGTTGGACCCGGCCGCGCCGCTGGGTGCACTCGCCGCGGCGGCGAGTAACGCCAACCTCAGCGACAACGCGTTCACCGTCGCTGGCATCACCTTCGACCCCGGTAGCGACGGTTTCAGCACCGATCACACTTATGCGTTGTTCGGCATCGCACCGCTGCTGGAGATCAGCGGCGTGAACGTAGTGGGTGTCTTCGTCCCCAGTCAAAACGGTGTGGAGGTCTATGACAGCAGCGGCGTCAACCTGGGCTCGGTCAACCTCGGTGAGCAAATGTCGAACATCCTCGGTTTCATCAACACCACTCAGTTCACCGTCACCAGCGTTGATGCCGCCACAGGTCTCACCGCCACCCAAGCCGCGGAGCTGCCCGCGCTGGGCACCGTCTACAGCATCACCGATCTCGGGATGGGCCTGACGAACGTCT
>CAZPZQ010000429.1:0-2598 GCA_964590745.1 uncultured Mycobacterium sp.
ATGTCAGTCATGCGGTTTCCTACTTTCGCTTGGTGGTTGGTGGTGTGAATTGCGCGGCCCAAACGCCCGGCGGGGGTCGCCGCGCCGTGGCGATCCATTCGCCGCACGCCGCGAGCACCGGGCAGGTGGCGCAGATCGCAACGGCGGCGTCGGCGGCTGTCCGATCACCGTCTGCGGCGGCATCGAACGTGCCGAGGTGGTCACGGCAGGCGGCGCGGCCGGGTAGGCGCGGAACATCGGCCAGGATTCGGGCGGCCAGGTCGACCCACGAGGCGGTCACTAGCTCACCTCCTGAGTTTGCTGGCAGCCGTCGCGGTGGCCCTGAGTGGCGACGTGGAAGCCGCAGTCATCACAGCGGCCAGGGCCGGTCGGCGTGATGACCAGAGATGGGCTGTTTTCTTGCCCCGCCTGACCCGCTGGCCCGTTTCCGCTGGTCAGGGAGTAATCATTGGCGGGTTGAGACGGGTTAGGCGCTTCATGGTGGTCTGTCGCCTGACCCGCCGCCTCGGATGACCCGCCGCCTGGCCCGCACGGTTTTGCACCGTTGACCTGCACAAACAGGCTAGGCGGGCTAGGTGGGGAGCCATTACCGCCCTTCTCTGGTCCTCTTGGTTCAGGCGGGCAGATGGTCCACTTCGTGACCTTTTCCTTGTTGCGTCCTTCGTCGTTGTCGATTTGCCAGCCCTGGGCGCGCATCGCCGGAGCGTGACGGGTCAATAGACCGGTGACCTTGCGGGAGCTCTTGGGCCATCCATACTTCGGGCGCCAATCGGAGTCTTTCGGTGTCAGCGCGGTCAGCAGTTCGGCACTGGTCGTGCCTGTGAACTCCGTGCCGGCGGCGACCAACTCGGCGATGAACGGAACATCGAGAGTGTCGGCGGCCGACCGGCGGGACCGCTCCCGATACCGGTCCAGCCCCTCGGTGCCCAGCACCTTGTCGACAGCGGCCAGCACCTTGGCGAAGTCGGCCATCCGCGGAAGGTCATCAACCTCGACGGCCGGCAACAGGTGGTGCACCTTGGCGGCGAGGTCCAGCAGTGCACCGAACACCAACGGCCGCGCGGCTTCCCATTCGGCCTCGAACTCGCTTTCGGCGCGCCTGGCCGCAATCCGCGGCAGGCCGACTGTCACGACGCGTTCCGCCAAGTCGCCCCGTACTGGTGAGACATCGACGCCGTTGGCGATGATGCATCGCCGGAACGCCAGCACAGCAACGTCGGTGTCGGTGTACAGGGCGCGCTTGACGCTGCCGTCGCCAGTCGATGCCCGACATAGACAGTCCGACAGCCACCCGTCGACCTCGCCAGACAGGTTGTCCAGGGCGACAACCCAACTCGCTGCGGCTGCTGTCGTCCAGCCGTCTGGATCGCGCGGCGGCTGCCGCAACGGCACCGCTGACGGGTCTACCAGGCTGACCAGAATGCGGGTGACAGTCGATTTCGCCGAGCCCTGTTCGGCCAGCAACAGCAGGATGACGTGCGGCACGTCGACCTGTATCAGCGTCGCCACCAGGACCGCCAGCAGAATCGGCCGATCAGCCTCGTCGATGCCAATGAAATCCCATAGTCGCTGCCCCTTGCCCGGTTGCGGTGTTGGCAGCTCCCCGGTCAGTTTGGTGCGCCGGAACAGCACCGGGGCCGTAGTTGTAATCCGCCACGTTCCGCCGCTGATCTCAATGACACGGTTGGCGGTATCGCCCATGTCGACGTAGACAGCGCCGTCATGCTCGGCAACACGCAGATAGACGCGCTGCGGACTCTCTTGGGCGGCAAAGCCTTCGAGGACCATGCAGGCATCCGCGAGCGCTTGCTGGGATGCGACGGTGTTGGTCTCGGCGAAGAACCGCCGCGCCAGCTCGGCGCGCAGGCCGGTCTTGCCGCCGCGCAGCATCAGCGCGATATGCGGGGCCTCGACGGTGACGCCGAACGGGTCATCGGTATCGGTGATGCCGAGCCGATAATGCGCTCGGGCCATGTCGACCAGTTGCGCGGCCACCGACCGCCGGCCAGTCACCGAATCCGAATCGCCGCCCGCGTCGAGCACCTGGGCGCTATCGAGTTCTACTTCTTCTCTTGGTGGAGAAGTAGGTGTCAGCATCGCCTCCACCACCGGCACCAGCTCTTCCAGCGCCTTGCCGGCCGCGATATGGTCGGCGGCGTCCTTTCCGGCGGCCGCTTCCACCACCGTCACGTCGGCGGCGATATCAGTGAGCAGCTCGGCGACCTGAGTGGCGTGCTTGCGCCCCGGCTTGTCGCGGTCGGCCACGACAATCACTGTCTTGTCGCGCAACGGAGACCAGTCGAACAGGTGCGACTTCCCCGCGCCCATCGCCGAGCAGACGGCGACACCGCCGGCCGACTCCACCGCCAATACATCGTGTTCGCCTTCGACAACATAAACGGTCGCGGCATCACCGACGTGCTCGGCGTGAAACAGAGCGCGACCCTTGGTGTTGCCTGATTGCCGGAACCTCTTGTCGGGGGTGCGGTGGACGGTGCGCCCGTCGCCGTATTCGTAGGTTGCGCCCTTGGGGCTATCGAACAGGTCGGCCCATGTCAGCCCCAGCGCGTCGAGCACTTGCTCTTTGTCGTCGGCGAA
>CAZPZQ010000430.1:0-1051 GCA_964590745.1 uncultured Mycobacterium sp.
TCATCGACGACATCCAGCAGTTCCCGCCCGGCTTCGACTCACCGTTCCAGAAGGCGGCCCCATGGGTCACCCGGGCCGCGGACGTCGGGTTGCATGTCATCGCCACCCGCACCTTCGGTGGCTGGTCCTCGGCCGGCAGCGACCCGCTGCTGCGGGCCCTGCATCAGGCCAACGCGCCGCTGCTGGTGATGGACGCCGACCCGGACGAGGGCTTCATCCGGGGCAAGATGAAGGGCGGGCCGCTGCCGCGCGGACGTGGGCTGCTGATGGCCGAAGACACCGGAGTGTTCGTTCAAGTCGCCGCTACCGAGTTGCGCCGCGCGCCGGCCCAGGAGCGGGCCGGTACTCCGGCCGGGTAACGGCTAAGGCTGTCGATTCGCCCGGGCTTGTGGCGCCGACAACCGCGACGGGATGGTTGCTGGCCAGCGCACAACGCGGGCGTTGACGGTATTTCCCGCGACGAGATTTTTACCCGGCGCCATCGTTGGCGCGCCGCGGCGACCACCACCGCAGTCCGTGGCCCGCGAGAATAACATGGGCGTGTTTACCGAGGTCTCGCGGTCTTCGTCGGCATCGGAAGCCGGCCTGGGTTACTTGCCCGTTAAGCCAGATGAACACTTGTCGTCAGCGGGTGAACAGTTGGCATCCTAGGCGGTGTCGGCGGTTGCGGGCCTTTACGCTCGGTCACAGAACGATTGCTGAGGGCGATTTCGAGGAGGAACTCAATGTCGTTCGTGACCACACAACCGGAGGCGTTGTCGGCGGCAGCCGCCAACCTCAGCGGTATCGGGTCGACGCTGAGCGCCCAGAATGCCGCCGCGGCCGCTCCCACCACCGGGGTGCTGCCCCCCGCCACCGACGAAGTCTCGGTGCTGACCACAGCTCAGTTCGCCGCGCACGCCGAGATGTATCAGCAAGTCAGCGCGCAGGCGGCGGCTATCCACGAGATGTTCGTGGCCACCATGCGGGACAGCGCCGCATCGTATGCGGCCACCGAGGCCGCGAACGCGGCAGCGGCCGGTTGAGCAGGCTAAGCGAACGAGAGTCGAAC
>CAZPZQ010000430.1:1151-2597 GCA_964590745.1 uncultured Mycobacterium sp.
GAGAGTCCGAGAGTCCGAGAGTCCGAGAGTCCGAGAGTCCGAGAGTCCGAGAGTCCGAGAGTCATAGCCATGCATTTCGCAGCATTACCGCCGGAGATCAACTCCGGGCTGATGTACACCGGTTCCGGGCCGGGTCCAATGCTGTCCGCCGCGTCGGCCTGGGATGGCCTGGCCGCCGAACTTCATTCCGCTGCGGCCGGCTACAACTCGGTCATCACCGGATTGATCAGCGAAGGCTGGCTGGGGCCGGCGTCGAGGGTGATGGCGGCCGCAGCAGCGCCCTATGCGGCTTGGATGAGCGCGACGGCGGCGCAGGCCGAGCAGACGGCCGCCCAGGCCCGCGCGGCGGTGGCCGCTTATGAGGCGGCATTTGCCGCCACGGTGCCGCCTGCAGTGATCGCGGCCAACCGCGCCGAACTGGCTGTGCTGGTCGCCACCAACATCCTGGGCCAGAACACCCCCGCGATCGCCGCCAACTGGGCGCACTACTACGAAATGTGGGCCCAGGACGCCACCGCCATGGCCGGCTATGAGACGGCGGCAAAGCCGGCGTCGGTTCTCACTGCGTTCACCCAGCCGAAGCAGACCGCCAACCCGAGCGGATTGCTCCAGCAGCTGGGTGCGGCCGGCAATGCGGCGGGCAATTCGGCCGGAACCCATGCCCAGACGCTCGCCTCGATGACGCCGTCGGCGCCGGCATTGGCGCAAGCAGCACCGACGGCCGGCCCATCGTCGGTGCTCTCCGAGCTACCTACCCTCAAAGACGCTGTCGGCTGGGGTGTCTATGTTCCACAAAACGGCAGCTACCTGTTCTCCCTCATCAACTCGCTCAACTCGCTCATGCGTGCCGCGGGTGGTTCCGGCGCTGCTGCTGCCGGTGCCAGCGCGATGGCACCGGCATTGAGCGGGGCGGTGGGGTCAGGTGCCGCAGGCTTAGGCAGCCTGGGTGGTCTCGGCAGCGCTGGGTCGGCGATCACGGCCGGGCTGGGCCAGTCCGGGACCATCGGGGGGGCGTTGTCGGTGCCGCAGGCGTGGGCGGCGGCCAGCCCGGTGACCGGCTCGGTCGGCAGTACGTTGGCCGGCGCCGGTCTGGGCGTTACGCCAGCCGCCAGCGCCGGCAGTCCCGGCATGATGGGTGGTCTGCCGATGCTGGCACATGCGCTGCGCGGCGCCGACGCTCACAATGGGGCGATGCCCCGGTTCGATCTGCGTCCCAGCATCATCCCGCACACGCCGGCTGCCGGGTAACGGAAGGGGGAGCCACTTATATCCTGCGTTTCAGGTAGCTCGGCCGGTACGCTACGGCGTAGCCTGCAGGCATAAACCGGCCGCGAACCGGCCAACGTGACAACCGACCACAGTTGAAAACTTCGCAACAAAGGAGAGAGTTTCATGGCGACGCGTTTTATGACCGACCCGGATCAGATGCGGGCGATGGCGAGCCGT
>CAZPZQ010000431.1:0-2593 GCA_964590745.1 uncultured Mycobacterium sp.
GGTGGGGCCGTTGTCGACGCGGGGCTCCGACGGCCAGTTGTTGGTGTAGCTGTAGCTGTGGCCGGGCCGCTCGGCCGCCGCCGCCCAGGCGGTCCAGGCGAAGAAGGCGGTCAGATCGTGGATCTCGGCCGGGTCGGTGATCATCCGGGGCAGCAGCCCGTACTTGGTGGAGTTCTCACCGAAGTAGCCGGCGTAGTGCTGCTGGATATCGGCGAACGCGCGGGCCTGTTTGTCGGTGAACACCAGGGTGCCGGTGTCCCGGTTATAACGGTTGGTCCGGAATTCGGCGATCACCACATCGTGTGGGTCCGCCAGTCCCCGCGCCCGCCACTGATCGGCGACGTTGTCGGTGGCCAGCCGCAGGTACTCCGCGGTGTAGTCCGGACCCAGGTAGGCGCCGTGGCCTAGCACCGACCCGTACTGCATCAGGCCGCGGGCCTGATAGAGCTCCTGTCCACGGGTGATCTCCGGCTCGGTGAACAGCTGCTGGCCGGACTCGCTGACCACGCGCTGCGGCATCGGCATGGAGTCGGTGTAGGTGCGGTAGACCAGGATGCCCATCACCAGAAAACCGAAGATCATCACCAGCGCCACCGCTTGGGCCCAGCCCCTGCTCACCAGCGGGGTGGAGCGGCCCGGCGACGGCGAATCGGACAGTGTCTGTTCGGTTGTCATGGACGGACGCTAACAGGATTGCGCTTGCGTCCGGAGCAGAAAATGACGAATACGCTTTGCAATTCGACGCCGGACCGCTGTCACACCCGGTCGTCACACTGGCGGCATGCTCGATCTGGTGCTGCCGGTGCTGTGCGGCGGATGCGGTGCGCCGTCGACCCGTTGGTGCGGCGGGTGCGCCGGGCAACTGGCGGTCGGGCCGGACCAGCCGCGGCTGATCAACCCCCGGGTGGAGACTCGGGTGCCGGTCTTTGCGCTGGGCCGCTACGCCGGCGCCCGGCGTGAGGCCATCGTCGCGGTCAAGGAACATGGTCGCGCCGACCTGATCGCCCCGCTGGCGCTGGCGCTGGCCACCGCGGTGGGCCGGCTGCTGCGGTGGGGTCTGCTGGACCTGCCGCTGACCGTCGTCCCGGCACCCACCCGGCGCTCAGCGGCCCGGCGCCGTGGCGGTGATCCGGTCACCCGGATCGCGAGCGCCGCGCTCGCCGGGCACGGCGGTGTGGTGGTGGTGCCGGCGTTGCGACTGAAGGAGTTGACCCGCGACTCGGTGGGCTTGGGTAGCGCTGAGCGGGAACGCAATATCGCCGGCCGGGTGCTGCTGCGCCGGGGCCGGGCCGACCGGCTGGCGGCCGGCGGCGACGTCTTGCTCGTCGACGACATCCTGACCACCGGCGCCACCATGGCTGAGTCGGTTCGGGTGCTACAGGCCGGTGGTGCTCGGGTGAGCGGCGTGCTGGTGATCGCGGCGGCCTGATCGGCACGCCGGATCGCCGCGAGCTAGGCCGGTGACCGCAACAAGTGGCACGCAGCCGCCGAAACGGGTTACCGTCGGGTCAAGCGGGTGCGCACAACGGCGTGCGACGCGAGTAAGAAACGAGTGGTGAGCATGGCAAATCAATTCGTGGACACCGATCAACCGCAGTCCGAGTCCGACGATCAGACCGAGGTGGCGCCGGGCGCCGAGGTCGTGGTCAAGGGCCGAAACGTCGAGATTCCCGACCACTTCCGCACCTATGTTTCGCAGAAACTGAGCCGCCTGGAGCGGTTGGACCGGTCCATCCGGCTGTTCGACGTCGAACTCAAGCACGCCCGAAACCGGCGGCAGCGCAAATTCTGTCAGCAGATCGAGATCACCGCGTTCGGCCGCGGTCCGGTGGTGCGCGGCGAAGCCCGTGCCGACAGCTTCTACGCGGCGTTCGAAGCGGCGATCGACCGGCTGGAAGGGCGGCTGCGCCGCAGCAAAAGCCGCCGCAACGTCTCCTACGGCGACAAGCGGCCGCTGTCGGTATCCGAGGCGACCGCGGCCACCGCGGTGGAACCGGACCTGGACACCCACACCGTCGCGGCGGCGTTCAGCCGCGATGGGGCCGCCGAACCCGACGGGCACGATGGCGCCGTCGTGCACACCGCGGACGCCTACGAACCCGGCCAGATCGTCCGCACCAAGGAGTACCAGGCCACGCCGATGTCGGTCGACGACGCGCTGTACGAGATGGAACTGGTGGGCCACGACTTCTTCTTGTTCTACGACAAGGACACCGAGCGGCCGTCGGTGGTCTATCGCCGGCGGGCTTATGACTATGGCCTGATCCAACTGGTCTGATTCGGCCGACCGCGCGCGGATGCCGGTCTTTGCGGGACGGTCACCTACCATGGATGACGCTCACGCTAGAAAAATAGCCATGACTGACATCCGACAGGGGACATAGCTGTGCTGTCCAAGTTGCTGCGCCTCGGTGAAGGCCGCATGGTCAAACGGCTGCGGCGGGTTGCTGACTATGTCAACACGCTGTCGGACGCCGCCGAAGCGCTCACCGACGCCGAGCTGCGAGCCAAAACCGACGAATTTCGCGGGCGGGTGGCCAACGGTGAATCCCTTGATGACCTGCTGCCGGAGGCGTTCGCGGTGGCCCGCGAA
>CAZPZQ010000432.1:0-2587 GCA_964590745.1 uncultured Mycobacterium sp.
GCCGGCGGCGACGGTGGCAGCGGCTTTGGCGGTGGGGCTGGTGGGACCGGCGGCGACGGTGGCGACGGTGCCGGCATCGGCAGCATCGGTGGTGACGGGGGCGACGGCGGAACCGGCGGCGACAGCGCCAGCGCCGTCGGAGGTGCCGGTGGGGCCGGTGGTGGCGGCGGCGCGGGCAGCGCGGGCGGCGGTGGTGGTGATGGTGGCGACGGCGGCGATGGCGGGGTGGGCAGCGGTGTGGCCGGTGGGCACGGCGGGAATGGTGGTCACGGCGGTAACGGCACCGGCGCCGGTCATGCTGGCGGTGACGGTGGCCCCGGCGGTGATGGTGGCCCTGGCGGGATACCGGGTACACCTGGGACACCTGGCCGCGACAACCCGTGAACCCGCTGAGTTTGGGGCGCCTGGTCGACGGGTTCGCCTCATCAGCCTCGCGAACCGCGCTGGCTGCATATTTTTTGGCTCGGGGTGGTCTGTTGTAGTGGGGTTCTTGGTGGAAAACACTTTCCTCAACGGGTTGGCTTAAGGCAGTCTTAGGGGGGCCTGGGTGTTGGATGGCTTCGGTTGTGAGGAGGTCCAGAGGTGGTTGGTCGGCGTTGCGGGTGGGGTGGGGTTGCGGGGGGTCGGCCGGGGTTGGTGGGTGCCGGTGTGGCGGTGGCGGTGGGGCTGTCGTCGTTGGCGGGTGGCCCGTTGGCCGGTGCTGATGTGGGGGATGTGTTTTTTGAGCCGGTGTTCGATGCGGTGAGCGCCCCTGGTGTGGGGTTGGCGGTTGAGCAGGTCGGTGATCTTGGCGGTGTGGGCGGGTTGTGGGCTGGTGTGGTGGCGGGGTCAGCCGATGGTGGTGGGCTAGCCGATCTGGGGGTGTTGGCGGGTTCGGCGGACGGGTTGGCCGATTTTGATGCCTGGGTTGCTGAGGTGTTCCAGCAGTGGGTGTATCAGCCGATTCATGCGGTGGGTCAGGCTTGGATTGCTAGTCCGCTGGGTCAGATGTTGGATCCGATCATTAATGCGCCGTTTGTGGCGTTGACCGGACGGGAGTTGATCGGTAATGGCCTAGATGGGTTGACCGGGGCCAATGACAGCATCAACGGCACCGATGGTGGCTGGTTGTTTGGTGATGGCGGCGCTGGGGTGGATGGCGGCGCGGGTGGGGATGCTGGGCTGATCGGTGATGGCGGGGCCGGCGGGGCCGGGGTGGCCGCCCGCCTCGACGGGGACACCGTGGTTGCTGCCGGTGCTGGTGGGGTCGGTGGGGCCGGGGGTTGGCTGATGGGCGACGGCGGGGCTGGTGGGGTCGGCGGGGCCGGCCTCGACGGTGTCGGCTTGGCTGATGGCACGGTGGTGGCTGCGACCGCGGGTGCGGCCGGCGGGGCCGGTGGGGCCGGCGGGGTGTTGTTCGGTGATGGTGGTGCTGGTGGGGCCGGTGGGGTCGGCGGGATGGGTGCGCCCGGGGTCAACCCGCCCGATGCCGGCCCGGCCGCCTCCGGTGCTGCGGGGCTGCCGGTGTTTGAGGCGCCACCTCATGATGGCGGGGCCGGTGCGGATGGGGTGATCACCGCTGCGGGTGCCCAGTCCGGTGGGGCCGGCGGCGCCGGTGGGGACAGTGTCAGCGCCGACGGCGTGCATGACGCGACCGGCGGGGCCGGCGGGGCCGGGGGTGCGGGGGCGACTGGGGCGCCCGGCGGTGCCGGCGGTGACGGTGGGGCGGCGGCGGCGGCTAATCCGGGCTCAGGGGTGACGGCTGTCGGCGGGGCCGGCGGCGCCGGGGGTGACGGTGGTGACGGCGGCGCGGATGGTCTGAATGGGGCCGCCGGCGGCGCCGGCGGGGCCGGCGGCAAAGCCGGACTGCTGATCGGCACCGGGGGGGCCGGCGGGACTGGCGGTGCCGGTGGGATCGGTGGGTCCGGGGCGGCCGGCGCCGACGGTGGCGCGGGTGGGGCCGGCGGGGATGCGGTCGGGGTCAATGTGTCGGCCATCGGCGGGGCCGGCGGGGCCGGCGGCGACGGCGGCGACGGCGGTGATGGCGGCGACGGTGGTGTTGGTGGTGTGGGTGGGGCCGGTGGAGCCGGTGGATTTCTGGGCGCTGCCGGGGCGGCCGGTGATGGCGGTTCGGGTGGGGCCGGTGGAGCCGGCGGGGCACCCGGTGATGGCGGGGCCGGCGGTCACGGCGGTGACGGCACCACCCTGGGTGGGGCCGGTGGGGCCGGCGGCACCGGTGGTGATCCCGGTCATGGCGGTATCGGTGGGGCCGGTGGGGCTAGCGGCGGGCCGGGTGGTACCTCCGGCGCTCACGGCCTGACCGGTCCGCGCGGCCCGGCGGTTGGATCGTTCGGTAACGGTGGGGCCGGCGGAGCCGGCGGGGATGCCACCGGGCCGGGTGGTGTCGGGGGTGCCGGTGGTGTTGGTGGTGACGGCGGCGCGATCGGTGACGGCGGCGCTGGCGGTAACGGTGGGGCCGGTGCGCGCGGCGCCGACGGGGTCAGCAGCCTGCAGCCCGGCGGTTCCGGTCACGACGGGCTGGCCGGCGGGGCCGGCGGTGATGGTGGCCATGGCGGTGCCGGCGGGTCGATCCGCGGTGACGGCGGCG
>CAZPZQ010000433.1:0-2567 GCA_964590745.1 uncultured Mycobacterium sp.
AACTACCTCGACCTGGAATGCGGCCGCTCGGCGCACACCCGCCGCGCCTACCTCTCCGACCTGCGATCGCTGTTCGCCTTCCTGGCCGAGGGTGGACAAGACGGCCTGACCGCGTTGAGCTTGCCGCTACTGCGGAGTTGGCTGGCCGCGCAGGCTGGCACCGGCGCAGCGCGGACCACGGTGGCGCGCCGTACCTCGGCGGTCAAGACGTTCACCGCCTGGGCGGCTCGGTGTGGCCTGCTGTCGTCGGACCCGGCGGCGCGGTTGCAGCTGCCGAAAACCCGGCGAACGCTGCCGGCCGTACTCCGCCAGGATCAAGCCTTACGCGCCATGTCAGCGGCGAACTCCGGTGCGCAGCAAGGTGCTCCATTGGCGCTACGAGACCGGCTGATCGTCGAGCTGCTGTATGCCACCGGGATCCGGGTCAGCGAGCTGTGCGGGCTCGATATCAGAGATGTCGACGCGTCGCGCCGGGTGCTGCGGGGGCTGGGCAAGGGTGACAAACAGCGCACCGTGCCATTCGGCGAGCCGGCCGCCGAGGCGCTGCGCAGCTGGCTTTCCGACGGGCGGCCCACGCTGATCACCGCCGAGTCCGGGCCGGCGTTGCTGCTGGGTGCCCGCGGCCGACGACTCGACCCGCGGCAGGCCCGCACCGTGGTGCACCAGACGGTTGCGGCGGTCGCCGGCGCACCCGACATCGGCCCGCACGGGCTGCGTCACAGCGCGGCCACCCACCTGCTGGAAGGCGGCGCCGACCTGCGCATTGTTCAGGAATTGCTCGGCCACTCCAGCCTGGCCACCACCCAGCTGTACACCCACGTCACCATCGCCCGGCTGCGGGCCGTCCACGATCAAGCCCATCCGCGGGCGTAGCGGTGAGATCCAGCATCCGACTGCGGTCAGGACCTGTTTCCTATCTTGACTTCCACCCCGAAGACGCCGCCGGGACGGTGGTGCTGCTACACGGCGGTGGGCTGGACAACGCGTCGCTGTCGTGGGACGAGGTCGGCCCGCGGTTGGCTGCGGCCGGCTACCGGGTCGTCGCGCCGGATCACCCCGGCTTCGGCCACAGCCCGCCGCCGCGTTGGCCGATCACCCAACAGCGGCTGGTGGCCTACGCGGGCGAGTTCGTCGACGCATTGCAGTTGGACCGTTACGCGATCGGTGGGCTGTCGCTGGGGGGCGGACTGGCGATCGGCCACGTGCTGCAGCGACCCGACAAGGTGACCGCGACGATCCTGCTCGGCAGCTACGGCCTGATGCCGCGCCTTTCGGACCGGCCGTTCCCCGCGATACGGCAGGCGCTGACCTGGGCGGCGCTGCGCACCGGCGTGCTGGGTGTCGCGACCCGTTGGATTGCGGCGAACCGCACCGCGTCGGCGTGGAGCCTGAAGACCCTGGTCCGCAATCCCGCCCAGCGCACGCCGGAGTTGACCGCTGCCATCGCTGCGGCAGCACAGCAGGCCGGATTCGGCGCATTCGAGCAATGGCAACGCGACGAGACTCGATGGAACCGGCTGCGCACCAACTACTTAGCGCAATTGGCGGCGTTTCCGCGGCCCGCCCTGATCATCCACGGTGAACGTGACACCCTCGTGCCCGTGGCCCGAGCACGGGCAGCAGCAGCCCTGATTCCGGATGCCGACCTGAAAGTAGTTGCCGGAGCGGGTCATTGGGTTCAACGAGACCGGCCCGACATCGTCATCGCAGCAATGCTGGATTTCTTCGGCCGGATTCGCCGACGGTGACACGGCACGCACTATCCACCGAGCGGCTTCAGCCGGATCGGCGCGGACGCGAGCAACCCCAGCGGGTCGACGTAGTCGGCGCGCGACGCCGGTCCCCACATCGCCCCCCAGTGCAGGCATGCCGCCGCCGCACAGCCCGGATGTCCGGCCACCAGCTCGCCGATCACCGCGCCGGCCGCGACCCGCTGGCCGGCCCGCACCACTGCCCGCACCGGCTGATAACTGGTGCGCAACCCACCCGGGTGCACCAGTGATATCACCGGTTCTCCACCGGAAAGACCAGCGAAGACCACCGTCGCCGAACCGGCGGCCAACACCAACTGGCCCGGCGTCCCGGCCAAGTCCACGCCCCGATGTCCACGCAGCCAGTCCGGCGACGGGGCGTCGAAGACCCGCAGCACCATCGGGGACGGCCGCAACGGCCAGTCCAGTCGGACGTCGTCGGCACCGGCCGGAACCGCTACCAGCAAGACCAACGGCGAGGTCACCAGCAGCCTTTTCCATCGCATGGCGGTAAGTTCACCGCGACGCCGTGCTGGCGGCCAGCCGGTGCTGTGGACAAAGCTGCTGCACGCACGGGGTAAACTAACTGCCGCAGTCTGCGGCTTCGCAGCTCGTGGACTGACTTCGCGTGTCTGCGCAACAACCGGATGTCGAGCGGTCCCATCGAACCGGCGGGTGCGGCATCTCAGCAGGCACCAGGGCCCGGCTTCACCCGACGCCGGGCGACAACCGACACAAAGGAACCATGGACCCACTATGGCAGTCGTGACCATGAAACAGCTGCTCGACAGCGGCACCCACTTCGGGCATCAGACC
>CAZPZQ010000434.1:0-2556 GCA_964590745.1 uncultured Mycobacterium sp.
CTTGTCGGGTAGCCCGAGCGCATTACTGCGCCCGGGCCCCCTCAGAACCGGACGTGCGACTTTCACCGCATCCGGCTCAAGCAAGCCCCGAGGGCGCCTGTCTACTGATTTCGCTGGACCCGCTGCCTATTTCGGTGTTCCCGTTGTCGGCAGTGGGTGTGCATGAGGCGGTGCGCGGTCGGATCGTCGCCGTTGGCGGCATCCATCACAACGGCGTTCCTGCGGAATGCTCGCGTGAGGGTGCTGGTCCACTGGCCCCATTCCTGCGGGCTTTGCGGACCGTGATCGGCGTGCAGCAGCAACGTGTCGCAGGCGGGGCAGCGTCCCTGCTGCCGTAGCAGCAGGGACGCGGTGACTCCACCCAAAAGCGAGTACGTTTTGCGGCGCCGATCGGCCCAGTACTGGTCCAGGGCCGGGTCGTCGGGCGACGCGGTTCCCATGACCAGCCGGTGGCGAACGATCTTGGTCCAGACGAACCGGCGCAGGTAGATGCCGCTGTCGCGGTCACCGAACACCCACCGGTCCTGTCTGGACGGGTTGAACGCCCCGAAATACCTGTCGACCACCCAGTGTCTCGGCTTGTTCTGGTGGGAGCGCAGCGCCCACCGGTAGAGGTGCTGCCACAGGTGATGATCGATCGCGGCGAACACCTCTTTGGAGACCGCGCTGCGGTAGTAGGCGGACCAACCCCGGATGATCGGGGTGAGCCGCCGGATCACCGCTTCGGCGTTGGCTCCCCGAAGGGAGCACACCTCTGCGGCGAGCCGCTGCCGGATCCGCTTCACTGCCGCCGGGCTGGGTTTGATGAGCAGCTTGCCGCGGTAGCGGCGGATGTTGAATCCCAGGAAATCGAAGCCTTGATCAGCGTGGACGATCTGTGTTTTGTCCTCGTTGAACGCAAGGCCTCGGGGGACCAACCACTCACCAAGCCGGCGCCAGACCTGATCGGCCTGGTCCCTGGTGTGACACATGACGACGAAGTCGTCGGCGTAGCGCACCAGCACCGGCGAGTCCGCCTTGGTCTCGACCCCATGGGTATCGCGACGCAGATAGCGGACACCGGTGGCTTCTTCCATCCCGTGCAGCGCAATGTTGAGCAACATCGGGCTGATCACCCCACCTTGTGGAGTTCCCTCCTCGGTCGGGGCGAATCGGCCCCGCTCAACCACACCAGCGGCCAGCCACCCGGCGATCAGTCCCCTGGCGGGGAAGGTGCCAAGGTGGCCGAGTAGACCGTCGTGGTCGATGCGGTCGAACGCCGCTGACAGGTCGGCGTCGAGAATCCACTGACGCTTGGCCCGTTGGCCTTTGAGCGTCCAATAGATCGCCTCGATCGCGTCGTGACAGCCACGCCCAGGCCGAAACCCGTACGAACGCGGCTCAAACCGCGCCTCCCACTCAGGTTCCAGCGCATTGGCGACCCGAGCCTGCTGCACCCGGTCCCGCAGTACTGGAATCCCCAGGGGCCGTTGCTTCCCATTCGCTTTCGGAATGTGGACCCGCTTGACCGGTCGAGCCTGCCAAGGCGCCGTGCGTCGGTGGAGGTCCACCGCCAACGCCGCCCTCTCCGGTGCAGTCAACGCAACCTCACCGTCGATGCCCGCGGTCTTGCGGCCAGCATTGTGCTGTGTCACCCGCCGCACGCTGTGCAACGTGTTCGACCGGCTCCGCAGCATCAGCTTCTGCAGGTTGCGGACTCGTTTGAGGTCCCCGCCCTGCGACGCCTTGAAGATCCGCCGCCGCAACCGCCGTACGTCATCCTCGACCGGGCGCCACCAGATCGCATCCCAGTCCAGGTGGTCGTCTTGCGGTCCGTTCACCACGTCGGTGTCTAACTTGTCCACAAGTGCAGGCGTTGTCATCGTCGCTTCTCCAAAGGCTCACCTGGCCCACGTCAGCGCCACTCGCGAGGCCCGGGCAGTACCCGGTATCCGGCCAGTTATCCGAGCCGACCGCTGAAGGAGACGGTATGCCCGGCACGGTTTCCTGTTGCCTTTCGGCCACCGGCGTTGGCTTCTTGGGCCATCCTGTTCCCGCCACAGGAGTTCGGTCTTCCTTACGGTCGACTCACCGAGACACAGCCCGGACCAGGGCGGGGTTTCCACGTTCCACATGCGCAAGACTCGGCCGGGGAGGGTGCCGCCTATATCCCGGGGACGGCGGTGTTCACGCGACCGATCAAGTGCCCTTGGTCGCCGCCTGCCGCTTCCCAGCGGCCAGCCCCTGCACCCCGGCACCGCAATCCATCTATCCAGGGCTCACTTTGACGAGATGTCCTCAGCGGTTCACTCACGTTCACCCGTCCGGCCTTCCCCTCACCCGCGGCCCTCGGATGGATCAAGGACCACTTCGGCTTTCCCCCGAGCTTCGCACCTCGCCGTTACCAGCGACGCACGTCAGGAGTGGGGACAGGGCAACGAACACATACCCGGGCTACGTCATCGACACCACCGCCGACCTCCACTCAACGCGCCACTTACACATGCGACCTCGTGTCGCACGCACCGAAAGTGCCTTTCTGGACTGGGCCGATTAGTGCGTTAGGAACATCAATCG
>CAZPZQ010000435.1:0-2548 GCA_964590745.1 uncultured Mycobacterium sp.
AATCGACGACATCACCCTGCCGATCAAAGACCAGGGCATCGTAAAAAGCCCGGTCCGGATCGGACCGGACACCTGGGTCGGAGTGAAGGTGACGGTGCTGCGCGGAACCAGGATCGGGCGTGGTTGCGTGTTGGGATCACACGCGGTGGTACGCGGTGTCATTCCGGATTATTCGATCGCGGTGGGTGCACCGGCCAAGGTGGTTAAGAACCGCAAACTCGCCTGGGAAACCTCGGCCGCGCAGCGCGCCGAGTTGGCCGCCGCGCTGGCCGACATCGAACGCAAGAAAGCGGCGCGCTGAGCTCTTCGACCGGCTTTCGGTATTGCCCTGCAACACCGAAAGATCACCATGTGTAGGTCGGCATCCGTCGCAGCCATGAAAGTGACATTCGCACTGGCCGGATACGGTCCAGCGCAGGTGGGGCGCCCACATGGTGTCATCCGACGACGCTGGCTCAGTCCTACCGGTCCGGCAGCGCGTGCTCGATGATCGGCCGGCGCGGCTGCGGCTCTCGTTCTCTGCGCTTGGCGGCCAGGTAGACCTGGGCGGTCTCGTCGGCCACGGTGTGCCAGTCGAAGTCGGCGCTGAGCCGTTCGCGGGCCGCCATGGCGCGGGTCTGGGCGGCGACCGGATCATCGAGCACCGTGTGCACCGCCGCGGCCAAGGCCGACACATTGCGCGGCGGGTAGGACACCCCGGTCTGACCGTCGATCACCGCCTCGCCCAGTCCGCCCACATTCGACGTCACCAGGGGTGTGCCGGTTGCGGCCGCCTCCAGCGCGGCCAGCCCGAACGGCTCGTAGTGGCTGGGCAGGACGGCGGCGTCGGCTCGGTGGAGGAGACGCAACAATCCGTCATGACCGACCCGTCCGAGGAATCGGGTCGCGCGCAGCACCCGGTGCCGGCGAGCGCACTCGATCAGCCAGTCCTGCTGGGTGCCGTCACCGGCGACGGTCAACGTGGTTCCCGGGTGGCGGCGCCGGATTCGTGGCAACGCAGCGATCGCGTCTTGTACACCCTTCTCGTACTCCAGCCGTCCCACGTACAGCAATTCCGGAGGACCGGTACGCGGTTGACGGTGCGCGAACGGCCAATGGGCGGCGTCGATTCCGTTGCGGATCACGGTTGTTTCGGCCAAGCCGGGACCGAACAACTCAGCGATTTCGTCGCGCATCGACGCCGAACACGTGATCAGCGAATCGGATTCGCGCGCCAGCCAGGACTCCACCGCGTGCACCTGACGGCTCAGCCGGCCAGACACCCAACCGGAATGCCGACCGGCTTCGGTGGCATGCATAGTGGAAACCAGTGGCACGTCGAAAAATTCGGCTAGCGTGGTCGCCGGGTGCGCTACCAACCAATCATGGGCGTGCACTACGTCGGGGCACCAAACCCGCTCGCCGCCAGCGGTCTTCAGCGCCAAACCGGCCCGGATCATGGCATGACCCATGGCCAGCGTCCAGGCCATCATGTCAGTGCTGAACGAGAATTCGTGCGGGTCCTGGGCCGCGGCGATCACCCGGACACCCTCGCTCACCTCGTCCGACGACGGATGAGTGCTCGGGTCGGTGTCGGATGGGCGTCGGGACAGCACCACGACCTCGTGACCCGCGGCGGCCAGCGCCGTGGACAGGTGGTAAACGTGCCGACCCAGCCCGCCGACCACCACCGGCGGGTACTCCCAGGACACCATCAAGACCTTCATGCGCGGGCTCGCCTTTGCCGCGATGATGCGTAAAGCCGGCTGCGACGCGGCGTGTCGGCCCGCGGACACGCACGCTCGCGGAAAGTCATCACCGGGGTAGCCTCCGGGCGTCCAGGGCGCCGAACAAGCCGTCGGCGCGGTTCCAGCCGTCGGCCAGTCGCTGGGCGATCTCCCGGCGGCCCGATGCCAGCGCGTCGGCGATCTCCCGAGTGGCGTGCGCATGTAGATGCGCGCGATACCGGGCGTAGTCGGCGGCAGAGTCCTTGCTCACCATAAACGGCCAGTCGCTGGACACCGCGAGCAGCGTCTCCCGCAAGATCTGATCGGCGACCTGATCGCGCGGTGTGGGGCCGTCCAGCGCAGCGGGCTGCGCCAGAGCCTTGTCGACCGTACTTAACGCAGTGTCCACCACCTCCGCATTCAGCTGCACCAAGTCGGCCACTTGCTCGCCGGCCCATACTTGCCAATCTTTTCCGGAACCCCAAGAGCTGGGCGGTAATTCGACGGGATCCCCGATGAATCCGGCTTCCATGGCGTCCGAGAGGGTGCCGATCCGGACCCCGGCTTCCGGCAGTGTACGTAGCACTTGCTCCAGCCACGCCGGTCCCTCATACCACCAGTGCCCGAAAAGTTCGGTGTCGAAGGCGGCGACGACGTGCGCTGGCCGACCGATCCGCGCGGACTCGGCGGTGAGCCGGCGGCGGACCAGGTCGACGAAGTCGGCGACGTGGGTGTCGACCGCCTGGCCGGCCCGCTCCGGGTGGTACGGAGCCTTGTCCTCCGGGGCCACGTTGCGTCCGGTGACCCGGGCGGGTTTGAGACCGGTGCGGTGGTCGTAGGTG
>CAZPZQ010000436.1:0-2545 GCA_964590745.1 uncultured Mycobacterium sp.
GTCGGTGCGCCAGATGTTGCGCCCGTCGACGATACCGGCCACCACGGTTTTGCTGGCCAGCTCTGGCACCCCCGACACCGCGTCGTGGCCGCCGTACACCAGGTCGACACCGATCGCCTCGACGGGCGTGCGGGCCAGCGCCGACAGCGCCGCACCCGGGCCGCCGAAGTAGGTGGCGACGTGAATCGCGGGGCGGTTGGCTACTCCACCCAACCGGGTGTAGACCTGCTCAGCCAGGGCAGGCGCCTCCTCGGAGATGTCGGTCACCAGCACCGGCTCGTCGATCTGCACCCAGCCGGCGCCGGCCTCGGCCAGCCGCGGCAACAACTCGGCGTAGACGTCCACCAGTTCGTCGAGCCGGAAGATCGGCTCGGGGGCTCCATCGACGGCCTTGCTCAGCAGCAGGAAGGTGATCGGGCCGATGATCACCGGGCGGGCCGGGATACCCTGCTCGAGAGCTTCGGCCAGCTCGGCGAGGACCTTGGCGGGGTTCAGCTTGAACCGGGTCTCCGGCCCGATCTCCGGGACGATGTAGTGGTAGTTGGTGTCGAACCACTTCGTCATCTCCAGCGGGGCGATGTCCTTGTTGCCCCGGGCCGCGGCGAAGTAGCGGTCCAGTTCGTCGGAGACACCGCTCACCCGGGCCGGGAGTGCGCCCAGCAGCACCGCGGTGTCCAACATCTGGTCGTAGTAGGAGAAGGTGTTCACCGGCACCGAATCCAGGCCGGCTGCAGCCAGTTGCGACCAGGTGTCGCGGCGCAGCTCGGCCGCGACCGACTCCAGATCGGACCGGCTGGTCCGCCCCGCCCAGTAGCCTTCGGTCGCGCGCTTGAGTTCGCGGCGCGGGCCGATCCGCGGAGAGCCGGTAACGGTGGCGGTAAACGGTGTAGCGGTCACAAGTCGATCCTTCAATAGGTGAGGATGGTCACCGTCGGTGGGCGTCCAGCCGATTCGGTCGCCGTGCAAATTACCAGCACAACACCGTGACCGTCACATCCAGGTGGCCATCCAACGGGGCATGGGCCGCCGGGCACGCCGTGCCCGGCGCAGCCGGCAGGTCTTCGGGCCGAAGGCATGTCAGACGCTCGAAACCGACATCGCCGTGCGGCGACGTCGGCGAGCCAGCTGCGTAGTCGAGATTACCCGGTGTGTTAATCCGCCGACGTGAGCGCCTCGGTGATCGGCACTTGACCGTCATTGAACTCGATGGTGCGGTGAACCGTCGCGTCCGCAACGTCGGCGGCCAGGCAGGCAGCGATGACCAGCGCGACGTTGCCGCGGGACACCTCGGCCTTTTGTTCCGTCCTGCCCAACGCGATGCGGCCGGTGGCCGGTTCGAGGGTGAGCCGGCTCGGGCCAAGCACCGTCCAGGCCAAATCGGTGGCGCGCAGATGGGCATCGGCGGCCGCCTTGGCCTCGGCGTAGTGAAAGAACGGCTGGTCGGCGGGCACCCCATGATCGGGCCCGGCGCCGAAGTAGGACACCATGACAAACCGCCGTACCCCGGCCCTTCCGGCCGCGTCGATGGTGCGGATCGCAGCGTCGCGATCGACGGCGTAGGTACGGGCCGGGTTGCCGCCGCCGGCACCCGCGGAAAACACCACCGCGTCGTGGCCGGCCAACAGCTCCGCCAGGGTGGCGGTGTCGAGCTGCTCGATGTCGGCCACCACCGGCGCGGCACCGGTTACCGCGACCTCTTCGGAATGGTCGGGGTTGCGGAAAACGGAGGTCACCTGGTCGCCGCGCTCAGTCAAGATGGGACTTGCCAATAGGGCCACCTTGCCGTGGCCGCCGATAATCACGATGCGTGCCATGCCTTCGACGCTACCGGCGAGACCGATGCCGGCGGCCGAATCAGCCCGGCCAACGCGGACGATGACCCCACCTGCGCAGCCGCTGCCACGCTGGTCGACAATCGACTTATATTCCCGAGTCGAAGGAGAACGACCATGGCCGAAGCCGTTATCGTGGAAGCAGTGCGTGCGCCGGTCGGCAAGCGCAACGGCGGGCTATCCGGCGTGCACCCCGCCGAGCTGTCCGCTCAGGTGCTCAACGCACTGGTCAGCCGGGCTGGTGTGGATCCCGAACTCGTCGACGACGTGATTTGGGGCTGCGTCATGCAGGCCGGCGAGCAGGCCATCGACATCGGCCGTACGGCGCTGCTCACCGCGGGTTGGCCGGAGAGTGTGCCCGGGGTGACGGTGGATCGACAGTGCGGCTCCAGCCAGCAGTCGGTGCACTTCGCGGCCGCCGGCGTGGTGGCCGGGCATTACGACGTTGTGGTCGCCGGCGGGGTGGAGTCAATGTCGCGGGTGCCGATGGGCTCTTCGCTGGCAAACGGCGGCCACCCGTACCCGGAGGCGTTCCGGCAGCGCTACAGTCAAACCCCTAGCCAAGGCATCGGTGCGGAGATGGTCGCCGAGCAGTGGGGCGTCAGCCGTACCGCGCTCGACGAGTTCTCCCTGGCGTCGCACGAAAAAGCCGCCGCCGCACAGGACGCCGGTGCGTTCGACGACGAGATCACCGGCATCAAGGATGCCGACGG
>CAZPZQ010000437.1:0-2535 GCA_964590745.1 uncultured Mycobacterium sp.
CGGTGACCAGCGCACCGCCCACCACATCGGAGTGACCGCCGATGTACTTGGTGGTGGAGTGCAAAACCACGTCGGCGCCCAAAGTCAACGGCTGCTGCAACGCTGGCGAGGCAAACGTGTTGTCCACCAAAACCTTTGCCGAAACGTCCCGGCCCAGCTCCGCGATTGCGGCGATATCGGCGATCGACAGCAGCGGGTTGGTCGGTGTCTCCACCCAGATCAGTCGGGTTTTCCGGGTCAGCGCAGCGCGCACCGCATCGATGTCGGACAGCGCGACGGGTGTGTAGCTGACCCCCCACTGGGAGAACACCTTGTCGATCAGCCGGAACGTTCCGCCGTAGGCGTCGTCGGGGATGACCAGATGGTCACCGGGCCGCAGTAACGCCCGCAAGGCGCAGTCGGTGGCCGCCATCCCGGAGCCGAACGCGCGGCCGAACCTGCCGTCTTCGACGGCGGCCAGCGCTGATTCCAGCGCGGCGCGGGTCGGGTTGCCGGTACGGGCGTACTCGAACCCGGCCCGTAATCCACCGACGCCGTCCTGGGCAAACGTGCTGCTGGCATAGATGGGCACATTGACCGCGCCGGTTGCCGGGTCAGGGCGATAACCCGCGTGGATAGCCCGGGTCGACAATCCCCGGGAAGAGTGGGAGGGGTGTTGGGAGTGTTGTCCGCTCATCGACGGTCAGCCTATCGACGCGCCAGGCCATGCTCGGGCTGCACCCGGTTGGGTCGGCTGGGTCAACCACGCACCACCAGGTCGTTGGCTGCGTTGTCGTGCCAGCCTTGCAACCGGCCGGAGCTGTCGAAAATGACCGACAGATACACCACCACCACGCCCACCCCGCAGAAGATGTAGCCGGCCAATGGGATGAGCTGCCGGGCGAACGCCCGGCCGACATCGATCGGCCGGCCGGTGTCCGCATCGACAACCTTGATTCGCTGGGCCATCTTGCCCAGGGTGGCGCCGCGTGTCCCCACCATCAGACCCTCGTAGAGCAGTACGAAGGCCAGGGTGGCTCCATATATCAGGCTCAACCCCACCGGGCCGATTCCGGAGCGCCCCGGCTGACCGGGCCGGCCGGGTTGGCCCGGATGGCCGGGCCGAGCCGGCAGCGCGGGTTCGGTGCTGCTGCTGCTAGTTCGGTCCGGAACCGACACCCTGGGTGGCGGTGAAATGAACGCCGGCCCGATCAGCATCAAGAAGGCGAAGAACACCGCGACGTAGATTGCGCTGTCGATCAGCCGGGCAACCAACCGCTGGTTAAACGTGGCGACTCGGACCGGTCCGGTGCCCGGAAGGTCGATGTAGCCCCGCGGCAGGTACCCGCCCGAGCCGGGCGGCGCAGGCGGGAAATTACCGGGCGGCGGGGGCGGGTATCCGCCCCGCGGCGGGGGCGGCGGGTCGTGGCCGGGCGGCGGCGGTGGATAGTTGCCGGGCGGCAGTGGATATCCGCCATCCGGGGGCGGCGGTTGGTCCGGTGGCTGTTCGGTCACGGTGCCTTTCCATGCGGAATCAGGGTGGTCGTGCGCCGTCACCGTAGCGCAGAACCTGCCGATACTCGCCCGGTTATCGGCGGCGGGGACTGTCCGACAAAAAGCCCAGCAGGTCCTGGCGGGTGATGACGCCGATCGGCTTGCCCTCGTCGACCACCATCACCGCGGGTGACTCCCGCAGCGTCTTGGCGGCGACGCTAACCGTCTCACCGGAGCCGATCAGCGGTAGCGGCGGACCCATGTGCTTCGCCACCGCGTCGGCGAGTTTGGCGCGACCCTCGAACACTGCCGACAACAATTCGCGCTCGGACACGCTGCCGGCCACTTCGCCGGCCATCACCGGCGGCTCGGCACCCACGACGGGCATCTGTGACACCCCGTATTCACGCAGGATTCCGATGGCGTCCCGCAGCGTCTCGGACGGATGGGTGTGCACCAGGTCGGGCAATACACCTGATTTGCCCCGCAACACGTCGGCCACCGTGGGTTGCGCGGTCGAACCGTCCAGCCGGGATCGCAAGAACCCGTAGGACGACATCCAGGCGTCGTTGAAAATCTTCGACAGATAACCGCGGCCGCCGTCCGGCAACAGGACGACGACCAGCGCGTCGGGGCCTGCTTTTTCGGCTACTTCCACCGCGGCCACTACCGCCATTCCGCATGAGCCGCCGACCAGCATCGCTTCCTCGCGGGCCAGCCGCCGGGTCATGTCGAACGAGTCCGCGTCGGATACCGCGATGATCTCGTCGGGCACGTCCGGGTCATAGGCGTCCGGCCAGAAGTCCTCACCGACTCCCTCGACCAGATACGGGCGGCCGGCACCTCCGGAGTACACCGAGCCCTCCGGGTCGACGCCGATGACCCGTACGGCACCGTGCGGTCGTCCGGCGGATGCCTCCTTCAGGTAGCGGCCGGTGCCGGTGATGGTGCCGCCAGTG
This sequence comes from uncultured Mycobacterium sp., assembly GCA_964590745.1. Taxonomy (GTDB): domain Bacteria; phylum Actinomycetota; class Actinomycetes; order Mycobacteriales; family Mycobacteriaceae; genus Mycobacterium. The sequence continues at coordinate 2,433 of CAZPZQ010000437.1, forward strand.
CCGATGCCCGCGACAAAATGAGTGACCCGCCCGTCGGTGTCCGCCCAGATTTCCGGGCCGGTGGTCTGGTAGTGGCTGACCGCGTTCTGCGGGTTGGAGTACT
>CAZPZQ010000438.1:0-2534 GCA_964590745.1 uncultured Mycobacterium sp.
CAAGGTCAGCCTGGCCGGTCCCACCACGCTGGCCGCGCTGCTCAATAGCTTGCGGATGGGCTTCCGAACGCTCGCCATCGAAAAGCGCAGCAGCGAGGTATGGCAGATTCTCGGCGCCGTGAAGACCGAGTTCGGCAGGTTCGCGACAGTGCTGGAGAAGACCCGCAAGCACCTCGACACCGCACGCAACACCATCGACAACGCCGGCGTGCGCACCCGCGCGATCGAACGGACGTTGCGCGGAGTGGAGTCGCTGCCCGCGCCGGACGCGCAGGCCATGTTGGGCGAGTTCATCGCCGACGGCAGCGAGATCGCCGAGGTCGAATCGAGCGGCGGGCTGGCTTGACCCGAGCTCGCGTTGTGAACCGAATTTGAGTTGTGATTCAGGTATCGTTGGACGATGGATCTCACCGTCTCGGCACTGCCGGCCCGACAGCGGCCGGTGACCGTGCGTGGCGCGCGCACCCGGGCGGCGCTGATCGCCGCCGCTCGCAAGGTTTTCGAGCGCGACGGTTACGTCGATGCCAAGCTCACCGATATCACCAAGGCGGCGCACTGCGCGACCGGGTCGTTCTATACCTATTTCACCAATAAAGAGGAGATCTTCGCTGCGGTGCTCGAGCAGGCGCAGCAGGACATGATGCATCCGGGTATGGGCCGGGTCAGTGACGCCGACGACCCGTATGCGGTTCTCGAAGCCAGTAATCGCGCCTATCTGGAGGCATACCGGCGCAACGCCAAGTTGATGGGACTGCTCGAACAAGTCGCTCAGGTGGACCCGAAGTTCCGCGACTTTCGGGCCCGCCGCGCCGATGCTTTCATCCGGCGCAACGCCAGCGGTATCGCCGATCTGCAGGCCCGCGGGATCGCCGACGTCGGCGTCGACCCCCTGCTGGCGTCGCGGGCACTGTCTGGCATGGTCAGCCGGGTGGCCTACGGCGCGTTCGTGCTCGGCGAGGCCGGCGCCGGTGACGACGTTGATTTCGAAACGCTGGTAGGCACGGTGACCCGGCTGTGGGCCAACGCGCTGCGTTTCCCCGGCGGGCCGGAGGACAAAAATTGAACGTGAGGCCGGATTCAAATAGGGTGGACGGAGTTCGTCGAGCAGATCCCGAATCGCACGGCCGGGTGCCGGTCGGCGCGATCCATCGGCTACTCGCGCAGCCCGAATCTTTCCCGCGACGACCAGGATGTTGCGTATGAAGGTCACTGACAAGGTTGCGATCGTCACCGGCGGTGGCGGAGGTATCGGCGGTGCGCTGGCCGCCAAACTGGCGCGGGAAGGTGCCCGGGTGCTGATCGCCGACCTGGACGCCGATGCGGCGCACACCGTGGCCGACCGGGTCAACACCGAGCAGCCCGGCACCGCCGTCAGTGCGGGGGCCGACGTCTCCGACGCCGCTGCGATCCAACAACTTATCGACCTCGCCGATCGCCAATTCGGACCGGTGGACCTGTATTTCGCCAACGCCGGCATCACCGGCCCGTCGGGATTAGACGTCAGTGCAGCCGACTGGCAGCGCAGCATCGACGTCAACCTGTTGGCACATGTCCGCGCCGCCCAACTGTTGGTTCCCGGTTGGGTGGAACGAGGCGAAGGCTACTTCGTCAGCACGGCTTCGGCGGCCGGCCTGCTGACCATGCTGGGCGGTGCGGCCTACTCGGTGACCAAGCACGCGGCCGTCGGCTTCGCCGAATGGCTGAACATCAGCTACGGCGACCAAGGAGTCCGAGTCAGTTGCCTGTGCCCGATGGGGGTGAACACCGCATTGCTCTATGCCGGGCAGGCATCCGGTGACCCGCTGGGCGAGCTTGCGACGCGGGCGGTCACTGCTGCAGGAGAAGTGCTCGAGCCCGCGCAAGTGGCCGACAGTGTGCTCGCGGCGATCGACGAAGAGCGATTCTTGATCTTGCCCCATCCGGTGGTGCTGGAAATGTACCGGCACAAAGCCGCCGACTACGACACCTGGCTGCGCGGCATGCGCCGCTATCAGTGCAGCCTGCTGGAGGCTAATCAGTAAGTCGCCGATTCCATCGATCACCGTGAGGAGCTTCGTATGTCTGTCTTCGAGATGTCCGATCGCGCAAAGAAATACCAGGCCGACCTGCTGGAGTTCATGGACTCGCACATCTACCCGGCCGAGCCGGTCTATGCGCAGCAGATGGCCGAATCCGACGATCCGCACTGTCAACCGCCGATTATCGAGGATCTCAAGGCCGAGGCACGCAGTCGCGGACTGTGGAACCTGTTTCATCCGCATCCCGAATGGGGGCCCGGCCTGACCAATCTGGAGTACGCGCCGCTGGCGGAGATCATGGGTCACAGCCCCCACCTGGCCCCCGAGGCGTGCAACTGCAGCGCCCCAGACACCGGCAACATGGAAGTGTTCACCCTGTTCGGCAGCGACGAACACAAAGATAAATACCTTAAACCGTTGCTGGACGGCACGATCCGGTCGGCTTTCGCGATGACCGAACCGCAGGTGGCCTGCTCGGATGCCACCAATGTGCAGTTGTCGATGCAGCGTGACGGC
>CAZPZQ010000439.1:0-2510 GCA_964590745.1 uncultured Mycobacterium sp.
CCCGGCCGGTGCGCATCGGCCGATTCGAGTTGCTGGATGCCAGGCGCGCGGGCGAATTCATAGACCTCGACGTGGAAGTAGACTGCTCGGCCGGCACCTACATCCGGGCGCTGGCCCGCGACCTCGGCGACACGCTCGGCGTCGGCGGGCACCTGAGGGCACTGCGACGCACCCGTGCCGGGGACTTCGGACTGGACCAGGCCTGCACCCTCGACGAACTGGCCGAGGCGCCACGACTGAGCTACAGCCTGGATGAGGCGTGCCTGCAAGCGTTTCCGCGCCGCGACCTCACCGCCGAGCAGGCTTTGGATGCCAGCCACGGCAGGCCGCTGCCACCCGCCGGCATCGACGGCGTCCACGCGGCAACCGCCCCGAACGGCCGGGTGATCGCGCTGCTGGAAGACGCCGGCAACCGGACCAAGTCCGTCGTCGTCATCCGGCCGGCGACGCTATAGTCCGCCGATGATCACCCACGAGCGTGAGATCACCGAGCCGGTCGACCTGTGCGACGCATCCGGGTCGCTGAACCCGAATGCGGTGGGCTGGACCCGCACTCCGCTGCACCGCTGCAACCTGCGCGGCTGGGGCCGCACCAAGCGGTGGGAGTACTGGTGCGTGACGACGCCCACCCACCTGATCGCGGTGACCGTCGCCGGCCTCGACTATCTCGGCGTGAGCAATGTCTACTTGTTGGACTACGCCGGACGTGAAGTGACCCGCAGTTGTCTGCATCCGGGCGGGTGGGGGATAACGCTGCCGTCCAGCCTCGGTGACGGCCCGGCGCGCGCCCGCGGCATGGTGGCGATCGACATCACCACCGAGCCCGAGGGCACTCGGATCCGGTTCTCCTGCAAGACTTCTTCCGGTCCGATGACCGGTGACCTGTTCGTGGCGCTGCCAGCCGGCCATGAGACGCTGGCGGTGGTGGTGCCGTGGAGCCGGCGGCGGTTTCAATACACCGCCAAGCACACCGCGCGGCCGGCGTCGGGCACCGTGCGGGTCGGCGATACGGTCTACGACTTCACCGGCGGCTGGGGTGTGCTCGACCACGGCCGCGGACGTTGGCCGGCCAACATCGTGTGGAACTGGGGGGCGGCCTGCGGCCATACCGACGGCCGCACGGTTGGCCTGCAGCTGGGTGGCAAGTGGACGGCCGGCACCGGCAGCACCGAGAACGCGCTCTGCGTGGACGGCCGGCTGACCAAGATCGGTGCCGAACTGGAGTGGCACTACCCCGAACACAGCGGGCCGTGGACGATCCGTACGCCCGAATCCGACCAGGTGGCGCTGACGTTCACCCCGTTCCACCATCGGTCGCCGCTTCCCGGCACCCACCAGTGTTTCGGGCACTACGACGGCCGGATCCGCACCGACGACGGGGAAGGTGTCAGCGTCGAGGGTCTGCTCGGCTGGGCCGAGCGGGTGCACATGCTCTGGTGAGCGTCTGATGATTCCATCGTTACGTTCCTGCTAGAACGTATGTAATCGCATTGACCCAGGTATGCTGACGCCGGAGGCGGATAGGCGACCGGAAGGCGAGGATCTCCGATGGCTGCGAGCAATGGTGCACCAGCGGCGCGGCGCACCCAGGCGGAGCGCAGCGCAGCCATGCGTGAGCGTCTGCTCGACGCCACTATCGAATGCCTGGTGACCTACGGCTATTCGGGAACTACTACGCCCCGTATCGCTGAGGTCGCAGGAGTGACCCGGGGTGCCCAGGTCCACCATTTCCGGTCGAAAGAAGACCTCGTCGTCGCTGCCGTCGAGCATCTGGCCGAGCAGCGCACCCAGGCCGCCATCCGCGAACTCGGCCGGGTCGCCGCGATCCCCGACCCGGTGACCACGGCCTTGGACTTTCTCTGGGAATCCCATCAGGGGCCGATGTTCATTGCCACAGTGGAGCTTTGGGTGGCCGCTCGTACCGACCGGGCGCTGGCCCGGCACATCGAAAGGGTTGAGCCCGTCGTCAACGGAACCCTGATCGCAGCGATTGCCCAGTTGATGCCCGACCATCCCGCGCCAAAGGAGATCCGCAACGTCGTCTACACGGCGATGGATGCGTTGCGCGGAATCCTGGTCTCGAGCTTCATCGACGACGATCCGAAACGCGCCCGACGGCGCTGGGACCGGGCCTGTGTGCACCTGCGGCAGGTAGCTGCCGGCGTCTTCCCGCAGCCCGCCTGAGACCGCCGCGCCATCGGCGGGCTGCTCCGTTGGCATGCCATGTCGCACGACCTCGCCGGCCCTCTTGTAAAGATGCAATCAGGTCTGTATGTTTTTGTTACTGGCGCGATGCGGAGGAGAACGATGGCGAACAAGGTGTATGTGATCGGTGTCGGCATGACGAAGTTCGAGAAGCCCGGCCGGCGAGTCAACGACGACGGGTCGGCCTGGGACTACCCGGACATGGCCCGCGAGTCCGGCACCAAGGCGCTGGCCGACGCGGGCATCGACTATTCCGAAGTCGAGCAGGGCTACGTCGGCTACGTCTACGGCGAGTCCACCTCGGG
>CAZPZQ010000440.1:0-2497 GCA_964590745.1 uncultured Mycobacterium sp.
CGGGCTGGCTCGTATTGTTTTCCAGCGCGTGTAATGCCGCCGGATAACGCAGCGCCTGGCCGCACTCCGGCGGCTCTTCGTGAATGAGAGTGCACCGGTAGCTAGCGGATAGCCGCGCCTGGCGGTCGTGCCGTTTCGGTGAGGCGGGGCCTCGGTGGGTGACGATGCGGGTTGCTGACACTCGACCGCCACACCACCGAGGTGACCCAATGCCTGAGGCTACTGCCTGCCCGCCGTCTGTTGTGGCCGACACGATCATGCGCACCATCGAGTCGGGGGTGACGATCACCGACGCCGCCGTCGACGAGCACAAGACGACGATCTTCTGCGCCCCGGTGGCCCGGAATCCACGCTGCCCGGACTGCGGCCGCGACGGGAGTTACCGCGACACCATCACACGGTTGTTGGTCGATCTGCCGGTGGCCGGAGCACGAGTGCGATGCGCTGGTCGAGATCCAGCTCGGCCCCCTCACCCGCGATGTAGGCGTCGAGCGGGAGTTCTCGAGCATCATGCTCGAACACCGATGCCGGGCCGTCTCGGCGCGTTTGAAGTCGATCGGTACCGCGATGCCGCCGTGGCGCAGCCCCTGGGTGAGCTGGAACTCACGCTGCGCAAGCTGCTCGATGTGCTGGCGGTCGGCAGGCGATGCCGTCGCAGGCACGTCGTACAAGCGCAGCCGGCGCTTGACGTCAGGCAGCGCAGGGAGGTTGACAAGCACGTCCTGCCAGTCTCGTCCCTGTGCGATGGGCTCGTCGTCAGCCACCACGAAGTCACCGACCATCCGAACCTTGGGCGTCGGCGTGAATCCGACTGCATCGCATAGCGACCGAGCCTGCTTTGCTCGCTGGTAGTCGATCGGCTGCCGGAAATCTTGCGGCGGTTGAGCAAGGACGTCCGCGCGCTTCCGAAGGTGGGGCGAGGACTTGACGTGGTAGCCGTCGAGAGTCAGCACTCCAATATCACCCGGGTGCGCAATCTCGACGGTGCTGCCCTCTCCGTGCATGACGACGACGGCATGGATGCGCGGCACCAGCGCTCTGGCAGCCTGGTTGGGCGCCCGGTCCTGGAGGAGGCCCTTCAACCACTTCGCCTTGCGGTCGGCAGCCAGTCGGGGGTTCTCAACGTTGCGCTGGCCCTGGTCCCAGCGCTGCGAGTTCCCCCGGATCACGCCGTGCCAGCCCTTGAGCTCGACGAGGTACATCCCCTGGGTGGTCAGCAGGAGTACATCGACCTCGGCGGTGCGTCCGTGATCGTTGATGAAGGTCAGGTTTACCCAGGCAGTCGTGATGCCATCGTCCGGGAGGAGCTTACGGAAGGCATCGAGCGCGGCGGCCTCAGCAGGACTCGCCGGCTCACCCATCACCTTCCACAGTGGAGAGTCACGCTTTATTGCACCCCGCTTGAGGCAGGCGGCGGCGGAGCGATCCAAGCACCAGTGGCAACCACAACCGCTTCACCTAGAGAACCCTATCGGCGGGGCTGACAGCCTACGGACAACCAGAATAAGAATGTCGAGGACATGAGCGACCATTGGCTCACTCGCCTCGTTGTTCAGCATCGCGCTGATGTTGACCTGGCCTCTAGACTAGTCGTCTAGATGTGTTACCGGAAGGCTGGTTAGATGCTGAAACTTGGTCAAGTCGACCGGGCCGTGGACAGCCCGCCCTATCGGCAGATCGCAAGCATGCTGCGCGGGGCCATCAACTCTGGCCAGCTCGCCCCCGGTGAACGGCTGCCTTCCGAGACCGAGTTAATCGAACACTTCGGCGTGGCGCGCATGACGGTCAGGCAAGCAGTCCAAGAGCTTCGCTTCGAAGGGCTGGTGATCGCCGAGCACGGTCGCGGCGTCTTCGTCCGCCCAACGCCTCAGATCCGGCGGCTCGCATCAGACCGGTTCACGCGGCACCACCGAGGTGCCGGCAACGCCCCATCCGCGGTCGAACCCGAGGAATCTGGGCAGTCGCCGCAAGTCGACGACACAGCCGTATCCCACGGGAAGCCGAACCAGCTTGCGGCCGAACGCCTTCGCGTGTCCGCGGACGAAGACGTCGTCATCTGGTCGAGACGCTACCTCGCAGACGGGCAACCGATCGAGACGGCCCTGTCCTACCTCCCATTGGCGGTTGCCGACGATATACAGATCGAGGAGACCGTCATCGGACCCGGCGGCATTTATGCCCGCCTGGAGGAAACTGGTCACCCACTCGGACGTTTCACCGAGGAAGTTACTGCTCGTATGCCCACCCCCGAGGAGCGCCGCGAGTTGCGACTGGAGTCAGGGGTTCCCGTTCTGAGCGTGCTGCGGACCGCGTACGACACCAACGACGTAGCCGTTGAAGTCTGTGCCAGCGTCAAGGTTGCATCCGCCTATGTGCTCGAATACGAGTTCCCAGCGCGCTGACCCACACGATCCCGGGCACCTGGATCGCAACGTCCAGCCCTGCTTTCGACGAACCCCATCAGGGTCAAGCACGGCACGCTGGACACGCCGCAGAC
>CAZPZQ010000441.1:0-2490 GCA_964590745.1 uncultured Mycobacterium sp.
GCCCGGCCGCGGCCCATGGGGGAACCCCCTCGCGCAATAACGGAGCGGCCCAACGAGCAGGCGGCTCCGATCTGTGTTTCTTATCGTCCTGCCCGACAGCTTACCGTGCCGGACTCGTGACTGCCGACCTCCCCTGCTCAGGCCACGTCGGCGCCGGTTTTCATGCCCGGCCCTTCAACCGGTTCACCGCCAACCGGCCCGGCGGCACCACGTCGGCCGGCGGCATCGAATCCGGATCGATCATCGCGGCGACATCGCCCTCGGCTCCGGTGACCAATGCGGTGTCGGCCGGCAGTCCCCGTTTGAGCAACGCCAGCGCGATCGGACCTAACTCCACGTGGTCGACCACGGTCCCGAGGCGACCTACCGGACGGCCATCGGAGACCATTGGTTCACCGGTGACCGGCCGATCCACCGAGCCGTCCAGGTGCACTAACACCATCATCCGGGGTGGTTTGCCCAGATTCTGCACTCGGGCGACCGTCTCCTGGCCCGAGTAGCAGCCCTTCTTCAGGTGCACCGCGCCGACTCCGGGACCGCCGATCCAATTGTGCTCGTGCGGGATGCTCCGATCGTCGGTGTCGACGCCGAACCGCGGCCGCCGGGCCACCACGCGATTGGCCTCATAGGCCCACACCCCGGCGGGCCGCACTCCGGCCCGGGTTAACCGGCGGTGCCAGTCGGTCGACTCGGTGCGGGGCACCACCAAGTCCAGCTCGACCTGGCCGCCGCGTTCGCCGGGCACCCGGCGAACGAACGCGACGTCGGATCGCGCGACCGGCACCGCCGTGGCCGCGCCCGGCAGGCTGGTGATCCCCAGCACGTCGAGCAGCGCGGGTTCGCCGAGCGCAGGGCCGAGCAGCGAGAGCACCGCCAAATCGGCGATCTCCATCTTCACGTCGGCCCAGAACACCATCTTGCGCAGGTGATCCAACAACGCCTGGCCTTGCCAGGGCTCAGTGTCGAGGTAGGTGGCGTCCCGCAATTCGGTCTGTATCCAATGATTTTGGATATGCCCTTTTCCGTCCAAGGTCAGGTTCTCGGTGCTGGCGCCCTCGGCGAGTTCACTGACATGCTGACTGCACACGGTATGCAGCCACGTTTTGCGTTCCGGCCCGGTCAGGATGAGCGCGACCCGATGCGATCGATCCACCAGCACGGCTTCGGTTTCCGCCGCGCGTTGCTCGCCCAGCGGATCACCGTAATGCCACACGGCACCGGCGTCCGGTCCGGGATCAGGAGCGGGGACTGGGTTCACGTGTCAACTCTACGGAGCCGCTACGCTCAGGGTCCATGGCTGGCGAGGCCCGGAGAGAAGTGACCATCGTCACGCTCGATGGCGTACTGGTGGCCCCGGACATGCCGCTGCTGTATGCCGACGATCTGGCCGCGTTGCGCGGTGACGGCGTCTTCGAAACCGTGTTGGTCCGCGACGGAGCGGCCTGCCTACTCGACGCACACCTGCACCGGCTGGCCCGGTCGGCGGAATTGCTGGAGTTACCGACTCCGGATTCGACGGCATGGCACCGCGCCGCCGAGATCGCGGTGCGGCACTGGGTGTCCGGCACCACCGCCGAAGGCGCGTTGCGATTGGTCTACAGCCGCGGCCGGGAACGCGGCTCGCAGCCCACCGGGTACGCGATGATCACCGCGCTGCCCGATCGCGTCGCCGCGGCCCGCCGGCACGGAGTGGCGGCGATGACGTTAGACCGCGAACTGCCGGCCACCGGCGGTGACGCCATGCCATGGCTGCTGGCCGGCGCGAAGACACTGTCGTACGCGATCAATATGGCCGCGTTGCGGTATGCCGCGCGGCGGGGCGCCGACGACGTCATCTTCGTCAGCTCGGATGGTTACATCCTGGAGGGACCGCGCTCGACAGTGGTGATCACCACAGCTTCGGATGCCGATGACGACACCGGCGGTCGGCGCCTGATCACCCCGCCGCTGTCCCAGCCGATCCTGCGGGGCACTACGCAGCAAGCGCTTTTCGAGGTGGCGACGTCGAAAGGCTACAGCTGTGACTACCGGCCGCTGCGTCCCACAGATCTGGTTTCGGCACAGGACATCTGGCTGATTTCCAGCATCACGCTAGCTGCTCGGGTACACACCCTCGATGGTCGGCCGCGGGCGCCGAGCGGGCTGCACGCAGAGTTCGTCGAACTGGTCGACGCCGCCGTCGCCGGCGACCGCTGAAGAGCCGCGCCTCGCCGGAATTCCATTGTCAGCCACTCCGGAAGCCGGGTACGGTCGGTCGTACACAGGAAAGGAGGTGGTCCGCGAATTGAGTACGTCATGGACATGTGAGGTGGCTGCCCGCTAGCAGCACCGGGAATCCACCCGCGCGCGCTGGCGAATTCCCGGCAGTCACCCGGCCCCCGAGCTTCCGGTTCGTCCAACCGGTCCATAGCGCTCGGGGGTCGTTCCATGTTCTACGCCGTTGAGTGTGCGTGCTGGGCGTTGAGTGTGCGTGCTGGGCCGGATCGGGGA
>CAZPZQ010000442.1:0-2475 GCA_964590745.1 uncultured Mycobacterium sp.
TGGAGAAGATGGCGTCCAGCCGGGAGATCTCCTTGACGTCGTGGTGCTTGGTCACTACCCAGTAGCCGCCGTCCTTGAAGCCGCCGCTCTTGTCGTCCGGCTGTTCGACCCAGCAGATCGGGGCGGCCTTGCGCAGCTCGGCCAGCTCCCGGTCCGGTATCCGCTTCGCATAGATCTCCGGGTCGGTCAGGTCGGGGACGCTCGGGATGGTCGGGTTCGCCACGCTGTGTCTCCTAACTTGGCGTCGTCACACGTGATGCCATCTCGTGTCAGTAAAACATGGCTTCAGCACGTACGAGAGGCATGCCAGCACCGTCGCAGTCCACAAATTGAAACGCGTTCTAGTTAATTCTGCAACTCCGCGGATGTGTCGAACCGGCTGCCCCGGTCCAGCGGTGATCGGGGCCGGTCCGGCCTTGGCACCGCCAGCCAGGTGGCGGGCCGGTCCGGCAGTTTTATAACGTGTTCTACATGACCGAGCAGGAGTACGACGTCGTCGTGGTCGGCAGCGGCGGCGCCGGCATGGTCGCCGCACTCACCGCCGCCCACCAGGGACTGTCGACCATTGTCATCGAGAAAGCCGCGCACTACGGCGGCTCCACTGCCCGGTCCGGTGGCGGCGTGTGGATCCCCAACAACGAGGTCCTCAAGCGGGCCGGGGTCAACGACAGCGCCGAGGCCGCTCGCACCTACCTGCACGCGATCATCGGCGACGTGGTGCCCGCCGACAAGATCGACACCTACCTGCGGCACGGGCCGGAGATGTTGTCGTTCGTGTTGAAGAACTCGCCGCTGAAGATGTGCTGGGTCCCCGGCTACTCGGACTATTACCCCGAGACCCCGGGCGGCAAGGTTTCCGGCCGCTCGATCGAGCCAAAGCCGTTCAACGCCAATAAACTCGCCGCAGACCTGCCCGGCCTGGAGCCACCGTACGGCAAAGTCCCCCTCAATGTCGTTGTGATGCAGCAGGATTATGTGCGGCTCAACCAACTCAAACGTCACCCTCGGGGGGTGCTGCGCAGTTTCCGGGTGGCCGCTCGGACCATGTGGGCCAAGGCCACCGGCAAGAACCTGGTCGGTATGGGCCGGGCGCTGATCGCACCGCTGCGCATCGGTTTGCAGCGGGCCGGGGTGCCGGTTCAGTTGAATACCGCGCTCACCGACCTGCACCTGGAGGACGGCGTGGTGCGCGGAGTCTACGTTCGTGCCAGTGCCGCCGCAGGACCCGCCGCGTCGACCGAGCCGAGACTGATCCGGGCGCGGCGCGGGGTCATCCTGGCCACCGGCGGCTTTGAGCACAACGAGCAGATGCGGGTGAAGTATCAGCGCGCCCCGATCAACACCGAGTGGACCGTCGGCGCCAAGGCCAACACCGGTGACGGCATCCTGGCCGGCGAGAAAGTCGGCGCGGCACTGGACACCATGGAGGACGCCTGGTGGGGTCCGACGGTGCCACTGGTGGGCGCACCATGGTTCGCGCTCTCGGAACGCAACTCGCCGGGATCGATCATCGTGAACATGTCCGGCGACCGGTTCATGAACGAGTCCATGCCCTATGTTGCGGCGGTCCACCACATGTACGGCGGTAAGCACGGCCAAGGACCCGGGCCGGGTGAAAACATACCGGCCTGGTTGGTATTCGACCAGCGATACCGGGACCGCTACATATTCGCGGGATTGAATCCAGGGCAACGACTCCCGCAGAAATGGCTGGACTCGGGGGTTATCGTTTCGGCCGATACGCTGGGCAAGCTGGCGGGCAAGATCGGCGTACCCGCCGACCGGCTCCAAGCGACGGTGCAGCGCTTCAACGGCTTCGCCCGCACCGGTGTCGACAAGGACTACCACCGTGGCGAGAGCGCCTACGACCGCTACTACGGCGACCCGACCAACAAACCGAACCCAAACCTCGGCGAGATCAGCGATCCGCCGTACTACGCAGCCAAGCTGGTGCCCGGCGACCTGGGCACCAAAGGCGGTATCCGCACCGATGTGTACGGTCGAGCGTTGCGCGACGACAACAGCGTGATCGCCGGCTTGTACGCGGCGGGCAATGTCAGCGCACCCGTGATGGGCCACACCTACCCCGGACCGGGCGGAACCATCGGGCCCGCCATGACATTCGGCTACCTGGCGGCGCTGCACCTAGCTCGATCCGGAAAGGCGAACTGACGTGCCGATCGATCTCGATGCTGCGCTGGGCGCCGAATTCGGTGCGGTTGAATTCTCCTGGACGGCCACCAACGTGCAGCTCTACCACCTGGCATTAGGGGCCGGCGCCGACCCGATGGACCCGCGCGAGCTGAGCTATGTCATCGACCACCATCCGCAGGTGTTACCGACGTTCGGCTGTGTAGCGGCGTCGTTCAACGAGATCGAGCCACCGAAGGTGAGCTGGCCCGGCATCGAGATCGACTTGGCCAAGATCTTGCACGCATCCGAACAGGTGAGCGTACCGGCACCGCTGCCGCCGTC
>CAZPZQ010000443.1:0-2466 GCA_964590745.1 uncultured Mycobacterium sp.
GCGCAAGAAGAAGCCGATGAAGCCGCCGGTGCATCCGCTGGCCATCGGCTACCGGCTGGCCCGCGGCACCCTGCACAACCTGACCCGGGCCGACCCCGCGCATCACCGGCGCCCGCAACTCAACGTGGCCACCCAGGACGCGCGCTGGTTCCTGCTGTGCACGCTCGACGGCGCCACCGTCACCACCGCCGACGGGCGCGGCGTGGTCTACCGGCAACGGGATCGGGCCAAAATGCTTGCCCTGCTGGCGGACTCGCTGCGACGCCAGTATCGGCTGGTCCGCCGGTTCAACGAGCTGCGCCGGACCTACCGCAAGGCGCTGCCGCTGCTGTCCAGCGTGCAGCGTTGGGAGACGGTGTTGTTGGGGGACCATGACCATGCTGGCGGGTGACCCGTCGCGCGGTGAGGTGGCGGCGCTGGTGGCCGTGCAGTCGGCGCTGGCGCACCGCCCCGGCGTGTTGGCCGGGGCGCGCGGCCTGTCGCACTTCGGCGAACACAGCGTGGGCTGGCTCGCGGTGGCGGCGGCGGGCGCCCTGGCCCAACCGCGGCGGCGACGGGCCTGGCTGGTGGCCGGCGCCGGTGCACTGGCCGCGCACGCGGTAGCGGTGGCGATCAAGACGGTGGTCCGTCGCCAGCGGCCGCACCACCCGGCGGTCGCGGTCAACGTCGGCACCCCGAGCCGGTTGAGCTTCCCGTCGGCGCACGCCACCTCCACCACCGCGGCGGCGCTCCTGCTGGGCCGGGCGCTCGGATGGCCGGGGCCGGCGCTGCCCGCGCTGCTGGTGCCGCCGATGGCGGTGTCCCGGATGCTGCTCGGCGTGCACTATCCCAGCGACGTCGCCGCCGGCGTCCTGGTGGGTGCTGCCGTCGGGGCCGCGGCGATCCGGTTGGATGGCCGCAGGGAGTCAGAGGATGGGTAGGGCAGTGGTTTCCACACCGGGGCCGCCGGCGAACCTGATCGCCGGGCTGATCAAGGCGGTCCGGCCGCGGCAATGGGTGAAAAACGTGCTGGTGCTGCTGGCGCCGCTGGCGGCGCTGGGCCGCGGCATGCAGTACGACTACGCCGACGTGCTGGGCAAGGTGTCGGTCGCCTTCGTGGTGTTCTGTTTGGCGGCTTCGGCGGTGTACCTGATCAACGACGTCCGCGACGTGGAAGCCGACCGGGCGCATCCCACCAAGCAGTTCCGTCCGGTCGCCGCGGGCACGGTGCCGGAGTGGTTGGCCTATGCGCTGTCGGCGGCCCTCGGCGCGGCCGCACTGGTCATCTCGTGGTGGCTGACCCCGAACCTGGCCCTGGTGATGGTGATCTACCTGGGCATGCAGCTGGCCTACTGCTTCGGTCTCAAACACCAGCCGGTGATCGACGTCTCGATCGTGTCATCGGCGTATCTGCTGCGCGGCATCGCCGGCGGGGTGGCCGCCGATATCTATCTGTCCCAATGGTTTTTGCTGATGCTGGCGTTCGCCTCGCTGTTCATGGTGGCCGGCAAGCGCTACGCCGAGCTGCAACTGGCCGAACGTACCGGGGCCAAGATCCGCAAATCACTGGAGAGCTACACCAGCACCTATCTGCGGTTCGTCTGGACCATGTCGGCCACCGCACTGGTGGTCTGCTACGGGCTGTGGGCGTTCGAACGGGATCACGGGTCCGGATCCTGGTTCGCGGTGTCGATGGTGCCGTTCACCATCGCGGTGCTGCGCTATGCGGTCGACGTGGACGGCGGGCTGGCCGGTGAACCCGAGGACATCGCGCTGCGCGACCGGGTGTTGCAACTGCTGTTCCTGGCCTGGATCGGAACCGTCGGTGCCGCCGCCGCGTTCGGCTAGGGTGCTGCCGGCACTGTCGGCACCGGCCCGTCGAGCCCCGGAAGTGACCCGCCGGGTGATCTCGCGCGACGTGACCCCGATCAGCCTGGGGGTGGGCGTGCTGGCGGTGGTGACCCTGTTCGGCTGGGGCGCCTGGCGGCGACGCTGGATCTCCGACGACGGCCTGATCGTGTTGCGCACCGTGCGCAACATGCTGGCCGGGCACGGTCCGGTGTTCAACGCCGGCGAGCGGGTGGAAGCCAATACCTCCACCGTCTGGACCTACCTGATGTATCTGGGCAGTTGGCTGGGCGGGCCGATGCGAATGGAGTATGTGGCACTGGTTTTCGCGCTGGGGCTCAGCATGCTGGGGATGGTGTTCGTGATGCTCGGCACCGCCCGGCTGTATGCGCCGGGGCTGCGCGGCCGGCGGGCCCTGCTGCTGCCGGCCGGTGTTCTGGTCTACATCGCGGTGCCGCCGGCGCGTGACTTCGCCACCTCCGGGCTGGAGAACGGGTTGGCGCTGGCCTACCTGGGGCTGCTGTGGTGGATGATGGTCGCCTGGTCGCAAATCCCGCGTGCCGGCCAAACCCGCCTGGCCGGAACGGGTTTCACCGGTGCGCTGGCGTTCGTCGCGGGCCTCAGCGTGCTGGTGCGCCC
>CAZPZQ010000444.1:0-2465 GCA_964590745.1 uncultured Mycobacterium sp.
ACCTAGAATGGCTGAACCAGAATCAGCTGTGTTGCCAATTACACCATACCCCATCGGCTAACTAAACCCGCTGGTCAGAGCGCTGCGACGGCGCTGTGACCCACCGGTGTGCCGACGTGCAGACTATCAAACATTCCGAACGCGCTCTTATGACGCTCCCCGGACGGTCCGCAGCCGCTGCAGGCTCCGCTCGCGACCGAGCAGCTCCAGTGACTCGAACAACGGCGGACTCACCGTCATTCCGGTCACGGCCACCCGGATCGGGCCGAACGCCTTGCGGGGTTTGAGCCCCAGGTTCTCCAGCAGTGCGGCTTTGAGCGCGGACTCGATGTGTGCACCGCTCCAGTCCGCGACATTTTCCAGTGCGCCCGTCGCGGCGTCGAGGACCGGGGCGGCGTCGGGGCCGAGTTCCCGGTCGGCAGCGCGTGGGTCCAACACGTACTCGTCGTCGTTGAAGAACTTCAGCAGATCCCACGCATCACCGAGAACCACGATACGGGTCTGTACCAGTGCGGCGGCCGCGCCGAACGCCGCGTCATCTAGTCCGGTGTTGTGGTGGCGGGCATCGAGATAGGCGCGCAGCCGAGCGGCGAAGTCGTCAGGGTCGAGCATCCGGATGTGCTCGGCATTCAGCGCGTCGGCTTTTTTCTGGTCGAATCGTGCCGGGTTGGAATTCACGTCGACCACGTCGAACGCTGCAACCATCTCATCGAGAGTGAACACGTCCCGGTCGTCAGCGATCGACCACCCCAGCAACGCGAGGTAGTTCAGCAAGCCCTCCGGAATAAAGCCCCGATCGCGATGCGCGAACAGGTTCGATTCCGGGTCACGCTTGGACAGCTTTTTCGTGCCTTGACCCAAAACCATTGGAAGGTGCGCGAATTCCGGGACGCGTTCAGCGATTCCGGTCCGGATCAGCGCTTGGTAGAGCGCAATCTGGCGAGGCGTCGACGGCAGCAGGTCTTCGCCGCGCAGCACATGGGTGATCTTCATTAACGCGTCGTCGACCGGGTTGACCAGCGTGTACAGCGGCTCTCCGCTGGCACGAGTGAGTGCGAAATCCGGGACGGTGCCCGCCGGAAAGGTCGTCTGTCCGCGCACCAGATCGTCCCAGCTGAGCTCTTCGTCGGGCATCCGCAGCCGAATCACCGGCTTGCGGCCCTCGGCCAGATATGCGGCACGCTGCGACTCGGTCAAGTCACGGTCGAAGTTGTCATAACCCAACTTCGGGTTGCGTCCAGCAGCGACATGGCGCGCCTCGACCTCCTGCGGGGTTGAGAACGCCTGGTAGGCCTCACCGGATGCCAACAGTTGAGCCACCACGTCTCGGTAAATTTCAGCGCGCTGTGACTGCCGGTACGGGCCGTATGGTCCACCTACTTCCGGGCCTTCATCCCAGTCCAGATGCAGCCAACGCAACGCATCGAGCAGCGCGAGATAGCTTTCTTCACTGTCCCGTTCAGGATCGGTGTCTTCCACCCGGAACACCAGGGTCCCACCGGTGTGCCGGGCGTACGCCCAGTTGAACAGTGCCGTACGGATCAGGCCGACGTGCGGTGTGCCGGTGGGCGACGGGCAGAACCGGACCCGGACGTTCGATGTGGTGGTCACGACTTTCCTTTCCGGATAACCGGATTAGTCAGAGCGCCGATGTGCTCTACGGTCACGGTAACGGTGTCACCGTGTTCGATGGCGCCGACGCCGTCGGGAGTGCCGGTGAGGACGAGGTCGCCGGGTAGCAGGGTCATCACCGCGGAAACCCATTCCACGATGGCGCCGATGTCATGGATCATCAGCGAGGTTCGGCTGTGTTGTCGGACCACTCCATTGACCTCGGTGCACAATTCGAGGTCGGTCGGATCGACGTCGGTAACGATCCATGGCCCGACCGGGCAGAAGGTGTCGTGCCCTTTGGCTCGAGTCCATTGACCATCGGCTTGTTGTTGGTCTCGGGCCGACACGTCGTTGCTGACGGTGTAACCGAGAATGTTCTCTGCCGCCCGGTGGGCCGGGACATCTTTGCATGGCCGCGAGATCACCGCCGCCAGTTCGCCTTCGTAATGCACCGGCGATGCATCGGCGGGCAGCTGGATCGGCACGTTCGGCCCGATGATCGCGGTGTTCGGCTTGAGGAACATCACCGGGTTCGCCGGAGCAGCGGCACCCATTTCAGCGACGTGCGCTGCATAGTTCTTGCCGATGCTGACCACCTTGCTGGCAAGAATCGGCGCCAGCAACCGCACATCCGCCAGCGGCCAAGCCCGGCCGGTGAACGTCGGTGTGCCAAACGGATGCTCGGCGATCTCACGAGCTGTCATCCCGCCCACCTGAGCAGGCTCGCCTTCCAGACTGACGAAGGCGACACCGTCCGGACTGGCGATTCGGCCAAGGCGCATCGATGACAGCCTATGTGGGGATCGCCAGCGCGGCGAAGCCGGGCGCAGCGGGTCGCCACCATCGGCACC
>CAZPZQ010000445.1:0-2460 GCA_964590745.1 uncultured Mycobacterium sp.
ACCGCCGTCGCCCTGGTAGACGCCGCCGACCTGGTAGGCGTCGCCGCCGGTGCCGCCGGCGCCGCCGGCGCCGCCGTTGCCGCCGGCACCGGCATGACCGAGTGCGGCGAAGAAGTTGGAGCCGCGGGGGCCACCGTCGCCGCCGGCGCCGCCCCTGCCGCCGCCTTGAGAAACGAAGGGTGAGGCGTTGCCGCCGTCGGGGTTGGCAGCGGTGCCATGGGCGCCGTTTCCGCTATCTCCGCCGGTGCCGCCCTCGCCGCCGTTGCCGCCGTTGCCGACGAGGAATCCGCTGCGGCCGCCGTCGCCACCGTTACCACCGGCGCCGCCAACGCCGCCGTTACCGGTTCCCTCGTTGGCGTAACTGCCCTCGGCGCCCTTGGCGCCGTCACCGCCGGCTCCGCCGTTACCGCCATTACCCCCCAGCCAGGCTTACGCGTCGCCACCGTCGCCACCGTTTCCGCCCGCGCCACCGGCCACCACGGCGTTGCCGCCGGCGCCGCCGTCGCCGCCGTTGCCGACCAGAATCCCGCCGGCCCCGCCGTCGCCGCCGTCGGCGCCGGCGCCACCGTCACCGCCGGCGCCGCCGTTGCCGAACAACCCGATGGCGGCTCCGCCGTTGCCGCCGTCAACGCCAGCCTCGGTGCTGTCCCAGCCGGCCCCGCCGTTGCCGAACAACAATCCGCCGACGCCGCCGTCGGGGTCGGTCTCGGTTCCGGGCGCGCCGTTGCAGATCAGGCCACACACGTCAAGCCCATCGGCCGCCGGATTGATCAGGGGCGTGATCAATGCGCCCAGCGGGTTAGAGGTGTCGAAGAACGGATTGATCAGGTTGTCGATCGCGGTGCCCAGCGGGCTGTTGATCCAGGCCTGAATACTGTCATCGATATTGAAATCGGCTGTCGGCAGCGCCGCGTCCACTCCGCCGACGGCGCCCGGGTCGAAAACGCTGGCCAGCCAATCGAAATTGAACAGATCATCCAAGAAGTCGGCCTGCGCTGACGGCGCAGTCGCCAGCGGCGTCATTCCGAACGCCAGGAACGCCGCTGCGGCGCCACTAGCACCGATCACCCGGCGTCGGCGCCGCGGCCCGCTCTTACGCTGAGGGTCCCGTTGGCTGCTGGTGTGACGAGGACTCATTTGCGAACACCTCTCGTGTGAACAGTCCGGTTAGCAGTTGACGCTTCTCGGTGAGTAGACCCGACCGATCAAAGGCTGGACAGGATGTCAGCGAAGCTGGACCAGTCGATGCTGGACGGATCGGACCAGTCGATGCTGGACAAATCGACCGGGACGTATGCAGCAGGGTCGGCGCCGCCGTCGTCCATGTCGGCGGGTATCAGCGGCAGCCCGAAAAGCGGGGGTGTGACCGTAACATGCCCCTTCCCGTCCCAGCCCGAGCCGAGCAACGCCCCGACCGCCTGCCCCCAGCCCAGCGAGGCTCCGATCGGGCCGACCGGTTCGCTGTCAATAGTGAGCTGAAGCGGTATGCCCAGAGCCGCCGCGTTCAGACCGAGGCCGAGGCTGTTGAAGATCGAGCCACCGACCGCCGGCACCGAATCGACAACTGTGCCGTCGCCGTCGGCCAGGTCGTAGATCGGCTGCACCGTGCCGGGGCTGAGTAGCCCGCCGAAGGCGAAGTCCAGATGCGTGAGGGTGCCCTCCGGCATGGGCAACAACCCGGATTGCTCGATCAGCGGAATCAGGCCGGACAGGTCGAGGGTGGCGCCGTTGAAGAAGGCGCCGACCGTGTTGGCCAGGATGTCGCTGAAGTTATCGCCGGCGCCGATGCTGTTGATCAACGCGACCCAGGGACTGATGAACGGGCCCAGCTCGCCGATGATGATGCCGCTCAGGGGTGACGCCAAGAAATCGACAATCGGCGTGATCGTGGCGGCCTGATCGGCCGGCAAGAGAGCCGGAAGTAACAAAAAAAGCAGGTCATGGCCGAAGGTGGGCGGCATCGCTTCGGCGTCGGTGGCACTGATGGTGTGCTGCACCACTGAATTCACCGTGTCGGTGGTCGCGTTCTGCAGCGTGAAGCCGGTCAGAATGGCATCCAGGTGCGCCTGCATCTGCTGGGCCACGTCGTTGGTGGTCAGGGTGCCGTCTTGCAGGCCATTAGCGAAGTCCTGCTGGTTGACGATCGCCTGCTGCAAGCCCACGAACGGGGCGAGGGCGAAGTTGTTGTACAGCGTCGTGGCGTTGGCGACTGCGGCGTTGAACTGGTCGGTCCACGCCTCGAAACCGGTGGCGGTGAGCTGTACCGCCGCAGACTGCACATCGAGGAGATCGGGCAGCGGCGCGACCGCCGGCGTCACCGCGATGAGGCCGGCGCCCACGATCGTGACACCGGCGGTGGCGTAGGGAGGAAGGGCTTGCTGCATCGGTACCACCTCAGACTCAGAGTCGCGCGGGTTGAGGGCGAACGTTCGACAGTTCTGAAGAGTAACCTTAATAAAT
>CAZPZQ010000446.1:0-2444 GCA_964590745.1 uncultured Mycobacterium sp.
ACCGCGGAGTTCGGCGGATACCTGTCCGGACCGAGAGTTATCGATGCGGGCACCCGGCAGCGGATGCGCGAGATTCTGGCCGATATCCAGGATGGCAGTTTCGTCAAAAAACTGGTCGCCAACGTGGAGGGCGGCAACAAGGAGCTCGAGCGGTTACGCAAGGAGAACGCCGAACACCCGATCGAAGTCACCGGCAAGAAGCTGCGCGACCTGATGAGCTGGGTGGATCGACCCATCACCGAAACCGCCTAGCCGCTTGCCCTCGGTCGCGAGCATGCATAACGCCCGCATTCGGTGGCGCGGTCAGGGCGCCAGGTCCGGCATCTCGTCGATGCCGAACTCACGTTTGAGTACCATGCGCGCCGCGTAGTAGCCGGACATGCCGTGCACCCCACCGCCCGGGGGGGTCGCCGCCGAACACAGGTATGCCCTGGGAATCGGTGTGGCCCAAGGGTTGACCCCCGGCGTCGGGCCGGCGATGGCGCGCCACACGGAGTTCGCTCCCATGCCGATATCACCGCCGACATAGTTGGCGTTGTGGTCGGCCAACCGTGCCGCCGGGACCGCGCGGACCGCTACCACGATGTCGCGGAAGCCGGGTGCGAACCGCTCGAAAAGCGCAGTGACCGTCTCGGTCTGGTCCACCGTCGACCCGGACGGCACGTGGGCGTAGGTCCACAACGGGCGACGGCCGTCGGCATCGATGCGGGACGGGTCGGCGATGTAAGGGGCGGCGGCCAGCACCATCGGCCACTCCGCGTGCCGTCCGGCGGCGACTTGTGCCTCGGCGTGTGCCATCTGTCGCCGGGTGCCGCCAAGATGCAGTGTCGGCACGTCGGTCAGCCGCGAATCAGACCACGGGATATCCCCGGCCAGGACAAAGTCGACTTTGGCGACGCCGGGTCCAAAGCGATAGCGGCGCAACGACTTCGCATACCGCGGCGGCAGCGCGTCACCATAGATATTGAGCAGCGCGGTCGGTGCGGTGTCGAAGAGCGCGACTCCACCGGGCGGTTCGGTAACCTCGATTCCAGTGGTCAGCTGGCCACCGTAGTCGCGCAGGTCAGCGACCAGGGCGTCGGTGATCGCCTGACTTCCGCCCACCGGAATCGGCCATCCCACCGAATGCGCGAGCATGGCCAGCATCAGTCCGGCACCCGCCGACACCAGTGATGGCATTCGCGAAATGGTATGGGCGGCAACCCCGCTGAATAACGCCTGCGCGTCCTCACCGGCCAGCGATCGCCACGCCGAAGTACCCTGCGCGAGCATCCGGACGCCGAGGCGCACAGCCGGCAGCACAGCGAGCGGCACCGAACGCTTGTCGCTGAGCACCAAGTCCACCACGGCTTGCGAGTCTTCGACCAGCGGCCCGAGCAGTCGCCGCCACGACCAGCCGTTATCCAGGCCGGCACAGGTACGCGACAGGTCGTGGTAGGCGACCGCGGCCGATCGGCCGGGCAGCGGATTAGCGTAGGAGATTTGCGGCACCGCCAACTGCACGCCCCGCGCGGGCAGGTCGAACTCGGCGAAGAACGGCGACGCCAGCGCCAACGGGTGCACCGCCGAACAGATGTCATGGCCGACCCCGGGATATTCGGGGTCGGCGGCGGTGCGGGCACCGCCACCAACCGTCGGCTGCGCCTCGATGACCTGAACGCTCAAGCCAGCGCGGGCGCAGATGACCGCAGCTGCCAACCCATTGGGACCGCTGCCGACAACGGTGACATCCATCCCTTGATGGTAGAAACCTGCCGCTATGGCCCGGCGTCACGCGGCGATCACGAGGTGAAGTGAGGTTGTACGCCGAGCACCGGCTGTCGGGCTCCACCGTTGGAGAATTCCGGGCACCACGGTCGGTGACCCTGCTCGTCTGCCCATACCAGCTGTAACGCGTGCAGCTTGCGGCGACCGTAGAGCGCCACCGCGACGTTCATGTGCACATCGGGGTGTTGCACCTGAACCACCGCCAGCGCCGAGCCGTCGGGCATCGAGATCCATTCGCCGGGCACCGGTCGGCCGCCGTCGATGACGTACGCGGCGACGCTGTTGAGGATCCGCGCCGCCGCCTGCGGCGGCAGACCCGTCACCAGCAACTCCGGCAGGCCACGTTCGTGCAAACCGATCGTGTAGGCATAAGGCGTGCGGTCGTCCTCCACGTATTGCACGGCCCAGCCATGCTTGTCCACCGTCGTGCGGATGACCGCCAACCATTCGTCGACGGTGCTGTCCGGGTGATCGCATTTCCAGCACATAAGTGATTCCCTTCCCATTCGCGTACTTGCGACCACCATCCGCCCGGCCACCGACAAACTGACGTCGCCGATGGCGGTGATCGTGCTTTTCGGGCGTTGGGTGTGCGTTGGTGGCGTTGACTGTGCGCTGAGGGCGGTGATATCGCGTTCAGGCCACCGTAGACGCACGCTCAACGAGCGCCTGGTGGC
>CAZPZQ010000447.1:0-2435 GCA_964590745.1 uncultured Mycobacterium sp.
CCGCAGCTCGGCGGCCAGTTCCTCGAGCACCGCGCGGAACCCGTGTGACGGGACGCCCATCACCACCACGTCGGCGGTGTGTGCCGCCTCGGCGAAATCGGTGGTGGCGCGCAGGGTGTCGGACAGCACCACCTCGTCGCCGAGGTAGCGGCTGTTGCGGTGATTGTCGTTGATGTCGGCTGCGGTGGTCTCCGATCGCACCCACTGCAGGGTCGGTGCGCGCCGGGCACAGATGGAGGCGACGGTGGTGCCCCAGGATCCGCCGCCGAGAACCACGACCTTCGGTTTGCGCAGAGCAGCTGCCATAGCGCTCAGCGTATTGCCGGCGCGGTCGCCGCACCGGCAGTTGGCGAATTCAACGCCGCGGCATGGTGTTTCTCCATCGCCGAGAAGCCCAGCGCGGAGTCGTGCAGCCCGGTGGCATGCTCGCCCACCCGGGTGACCAGCTGGTTCGACTGGGTCCGCCAGGCCTCGGCCCGATTGGCCAGCGCGTGCGCGGACCGGCCGGCCCACCCGCCGGCGGCCGATTCCAGCCGGTTGTCGGCGGCCAGGTGCCGGGCGGCCAGGTCGTCGCCGTGGCCGGCCACCCGGACCGCCGCAGCCACCAGCTGTTCCATGTCGACCCGCAGCATGCGTTCTGCATAGCAACCCAACCGCCGGATGTCACTTCAGCCCCGGTCCCGGTGAAGTGACGGCACCGCCAGCGGCTGACAGACTCCGCAACACAAGGGGGTGGACAGATGGGCGGGGTCGGGCTGTCGGTGGCCGACGTGCAACGGTGGAGCGCCGCGGCGGTGCGCGAGGTATTCCACGTCGGAGCCGAGCGGGCCCGGTCCGCTTTCGACGCGGCCGACGGCCTTGCCGCGCTGCATGTTTTCGACGGCTGGGGCGGTGATACCGCCGTGTCGGCTCATAGGGCGATCAGCACGACCCGGAGGGATCTGGACGCGCACGGTGCGGAGGCGCTCGCGGTGGCGCACGCCGCCAAAGCCGCCGCCGACGGCATCGACACGGTGCAGGCCAAGCTGCGGGCGCTGATCCTGGAAGCCGAACAGCACGGCCTGACGGTGAACGAGACGACCAGCCGCATCGAATTCGCCGATACCCTGACCAATCCAACCGACGCGCTGATCTACCGACTGGACCTGCAACCTCGACTCAACGCGATTCTGGCCGAAGCCGACGCCATCGACGACGCGCTGGCCATCGCCGTCGATATGGCCGACGGCGATGCGCCCATCCCCAGCATGCCCGGGCCGCCGCACACCGCCGAAGCCCGGCTGCAGAACCAAATCGACGCCTTCGCAGCGGTATTCGGCCAGGCACCGTCGTCAACCGCCGACTGGACGACGGCCGCCGAACTGGATTCGCACAGCTACGACCCGAAAAACCAAGGCGTGCCGGCCAACGTGGTGGTGGGCCGGATCAACCCGATGCCTGGCCAGGGGGTGCTGCGGGCCAACCTGTTCATCCCCTCGGCGTCGGTCAAAGACCCGGTGCTGGGCCGAGATCTGCTGCACGACAACGCCGGTGACAACCGCGGTTTCGACCCGGCTGCCGGCCCGGAGAGCTCCCGGGTCGCTCTGGAAGTCGACTACGAGAACGGCGTGGTGGTGGCCCGACAGAATCCCTCGGTCAACCTCTCCACCGGTCAGGTGAAAGCCGGCACCCCCAAGGTCAGCGTCGCGCAGCGCCGCGACGGTTCGGTGTATCTCGGCTACGCCGCCGCCGACCCGTTCTCACCCGGCGGTGAGACCCTGGCCAAGGCCACGGTGTGCGTGCAAGGCCAACTCGCCGTGCAGCCCGGCCCCGACGCGCCCCGGATCGGCGGCGTGGCCAGTGCCTTCCCGGCGCTGGAGATCTACCACGACAGCCCGGTCAGCAACGGCGTCGATACACCCTCGACCAGGACGGTCACCCGGATGTGGCCGACCCGCACCGACGAATGGGGGCCGATGAAGGGGCTGTTCTTCACCACCGACATCGGCGATCAGCAGGTGCTCGCCCCGTTTCTGTCGCCGCTGAGAATACCGCCGGAGGCGGCGCTGCAGGGGCCGCTCACCACCACCGAGCTTCGGCCCGCGCCGAATCCGCCCACCGTGGTGGTGATGAAATGACCAACCCTCAACCGGCCAGCGGCACCCGCTGGTCGGCACGGCCGAAGACCATCGACTCGTCGATCCGGTCCAGGTGGTAGTCGATGGCGTCGGCGAAATAGTTCTGCCGCACGTTCCACGGCCGCTTGGTGCCGGACTTGGGCAGCGCATGAACGGACCGCAGCACGTAGCCGGCGTGAATGTCCCAGGACGGTTTCTCGGCCATCGGCTCGTCGCCGCGGTGCGGGTAGGCGTGGGTGTAGCCGCGAGCCGCCATGTAGGACAGTAGTTTTGCGGTTGCCCGCGCGGTCATGTCGGCGCGCAACGTCCACGAGGCGT
>CAZPZQ010000448.1:0-2430 GCA_964590745.1 uncultured Mycobacterium sp.
ATGCAGGTGCACGAAGGACCGCGGCGAAGAACCGTCCATAGGACCGCCAGTCTATGGCCGTCCACCGACCCGCCTCGGCGTGTCGGTTGGCGTGTCGGTTGGCGGGCCGCCGGGCCGACGGACCGACGCGGACAGCGCACCGGCTGATAACGTCTCGGTGAGCTGTTGACGCCTGCGCCGGACGTGGAGCTGAGGAGACACACATGAGCGTGTACCGGGTCATCGATCTCATCGGGACCAGCCCGTCATCTTGGGAGAGCGCCGCCGCAGAGGCAGTGCACCGGGCCAAGCAGACCATCGATGACATCCGCGTCGCCCAGGTCGTCGAGCAGGACATCGCTCTCGACGACAAGGGCGGCATCATCTACCGCACCAAGCTGCGGATCTCGTTCAAGATCCGACCGCCGAAAACCTCCTCGGAGACCACGTCCTGATCGCGGACGGCTGCGCCGGCTTGCTAACGGCGCAGCCGTGCGGCCTGCCGGTCTATGTGCATCACATGACGAAGTTCGACAACAAACCATAGCCCGCCGGCGACGATCCCGAGTACGGCGATAAGCACCGTGGCGGCGAGCCATTCGTAGTGTTGGTAGGCGGCAACCAGCAAAGCGCTGACGGTTGCGAGCAAGGCGACGCCCAGCAGGATGAAGCCGGGCCAGAAGAAGTTGTCTTTCACCACAATCCCGGTGCGTTGAATCGTGGTCCGGGAATGATCGGTTGGGTCGTGGTGGGTGTCGCCCATGGTCTCCTCCACTCGCTATCGGTAGTCAACTTGACCTTGGCCGCACTGGTGCGTAGACGTCGGGCAGCAAGATCGCAGCGATCGTTGTGGTCAGCCAAGCCAGGGCCGCGGTGGTCACCCAGGCGGCAACACCGGGGATACTGAAACCCTGGCTGAAGGCCGACGCGACACTCAACGCGACAATCGTCATGAGCAGGCCGGCGCTCCCCATCGCCAACGACGCATACCCGTGCGGCAACCGCAGGATGAACGGCGACAGCGCGGTCTGCACGATCGAGAAAAACAGCACGGCGACGACGAAGCCGGACACCGACACCCCGACACCGGGCACGACCGACGCCGCCAGCCACAGCCCGATCGCCCACGCGATCAGCCGCGCCACCGCCCGCAACAGAATCTGCCTCATCGAAAGTAAGCGTAGACGCCGAGTGGCCCGGGGACTCGATGATCGCGGGCAACCCGGTCAACTGCATGCCGACCGACACCGCGACAATGCCAGGCATGCCGCAAACCTTCGATGAACTGGTGGCCGAGGCGGCCGCCGCACCGGTGGAGGGCTGGGATTTCTCCTGGCTAGACGGTCGGGCCACCGAAGAACGGCCGTCCTGGGGCTACCAGCGGCTGATGAGCCGAAGACTGGCGAACGCATCGGCGGCCGTCGATCTGCAAACCGGTGGCGGAGAGGTGCTGGCGGGTGCGCAGCGATTCCCGGCTACCATGGCCGCGACTGAGTCGTGGCCACCGAACGCGGCGCGAGCTACCCAGCTTCTGCATCCCCGGGGCGTGGTGGTGGTTGCGATGCCAGATCACCCCCCGCTGCCGTTCGCCGACGAAGCGTTCGACCTGGTCACCAGCCGGCACCCGAATTCGGTGTGGTGGACCGAGGTCGCCCGGGTGCTGCGGCGCGGCGGCAGCTACCTGGCTCAACAACTCGGGCCGGCGACGATGATCGAGCTGACCGAGTTCTTCCTCGGGCCGACGCCGAACAAGGGGGTTGAATACTCCCCCGATGTCCAGCGCGAGCAGGCGACCGCCGCCGGCCTCGAGGTGCTGGACTTGCGCTACGAGCGGCTGCGCGCGGAGTTTTTCGACATCGCTGCCGTCGTCTACTTCTTACGCAAGGTGATCTGGACGGTGCCGGGCTTCACCGTCGAGAAATACCGCGAGCGGCTGTATGAGCTACACACCCGGATCGAGGCCGACGGACCGTTCGTCGCCCACTCCAGCCGGGTACTCGTCGAAGCCGGCAAACCCTCCGGTTGACTCTGCGTTGGCCACGCGGTCTTCTCGCATTTCTGCGTGCTGGATGCAAAGTCAACGGGAGTCACGGCGCAGCACATCCAAAGCGTGCTGCAGGTCCGGCGGATACGGGCTGGTGATCTCGATATGCCGCCCGTCGCCGGGGTGGGTGAATGCCAGCGACCGGGCGTGCAGCCATTGGCGTTGCAGACCAAGCTTTTTCGCCAGCACCGGATCGGCGCCGTAGGTCAGGTCACCAACGCACGGGTGGCGCACCGCGGCGAAATGCACCCGGATCTGATGGGTGCGGCCGGTCTCCAGGTGGATATCGAGCAGGCTGGCCGCGACGAACGCCTCCAGGGTGTCGTAGTGGGTGATGCTGTGCCGGCCGCCGGCGGTGACGGCGAACTTCCAGTCCGGTCCGTGGTGCCGGCCGATCGGTGCGTCGA
>CAZPZQ010000449.1:0-2426 GCA_964590745.1 uncultured Mycobacterium sp.
CGTAGTACCCCGGTTCGTGGGCCGCTTCGGCGCGCAGCACCCCGGCAGTGAACGCGCACAGCTGGGTGGGCAGGTCGTATTTGTTCAAGCCCTCGAACGGACCGGCCACCACGTTGCGCACCAATACGCCGGGCGCGACACGCACCGCCGGCGGATCCAGCGATGAGGTGGCTCGGGTGAAGATCTCCACCTCCACCCCGCGACGAGCCAGATGCAGCGCACTCTGCAACACGTAGACGTTCATCCCACCGGCATCTCCGGTGCCGGGCTGGGCCAGCGGCGAGGTGTGCACGGTGAGCACCGCAACACGGCGCGGGTAGCTGGTCGGGGAGACACCGGGGTAATCGGCGAAAGCGGTAGCATCCGGTCCCGACCCGCTCGCCCCGTAGCTATGTCGCACACCGCCATCTTTGCAGCAGCCGCGCCGGGGCCGTGAAACCGCACAGTCGCAACACGTCAGGCGGACGCGTCCGGAGCTGCCCGCAACCGGGGCGCAGCCGCCCGTGCTCGGCGCAACGCTGCAACCGGGTCGGCGTACAGCCCGCCCAGCGAGACCGCGCCCGCCCCGGCCTCTTGCACCCGGTTGCCGAAAGCGGTGACCCGGATAGCGCGTGGTGGCAGCACCGAGCGACCTGCGAACGCCTCCTGCACCGTGGTCATGCCCTCCGGATATTCGGTGAACGCCTGGCCACCGACCACCAGATCGTCGGGATTGAGCAGGTCACGCAGCAGCGCGACGGCCTCACCGAGGACCCGGGCCCGTTCGGTGAGTAACTCCGCCGCCCTGGGGTTGCCGGTCCGCGCCGCGCGAAGCAGCCCGGTCAGGGCGGTTGTCGCCGCCCCGGTTCGGGGAGTGGCGTCGCCAGGCACCACCCGCAACCGGCGGGCGGCCGCCAACACCGCCTCGTCGCTGACGGTGGACTCCAGCAACCCGGAGCCGCCCAGCAGCTCGGAGGACGCCGGTAGACCGGCGATGGTGCCCGGACCGCCGGTTGGGCTGTGCACCCGCCCACCGATCACCAGCGCGAAACCGACGGTTTCGCGGGCGTAGACATACAAGCTGGTCGAGGCATCGGAAGACGGCCTCCGCACACCGAGCAACAACTCGGCTCCGGCCATAGCGTCCACATGCGCCGCCACCGACACCGGCAACCCCAGCGCGTCGGCCAGCACCGGGCCCACCGGGGCGCCCGCCCAGCCCAGCCGGGGATGATCGACGTAACCGGTGTTGGCGTCCACAGCACCGCCGATCGCCACCCCGACCCACAGCGGTCGGCGCTTGTGCCAGCGGCTCAGGTAGTGGCTTGCACTGCCGGCCAGCGACGCCAGCGCCGACTCGGGTCTGCCGCGCGGCGTCGCGGTCTCCACCACATCGAGAGTGCGGCCGAACAGATCGGTGGCGGCAATGCTGGTAATCCGCGCCCCGATATGCATGCCCAGGGTCAAAAACGGCTCCAGGTTGACCTCCACCGGCCGCCGTGGTCGTCCGATCGCCCCGGCGACCGCCAGGTCTGCGCGCTCCCGCAGCAGACCGGCCTCAAGCAACGCCGTGACCTGCCGGTTGACCGTGGCGATGCTCAGCGACGTGGTGCTGGCGATGACCTCCCGGGCAACCGGGCCGTGCTGTCGCACGGTCGAAAATACCGTTGCCGCAGCGGTATTAGCGATTTGCAGCGACGGTGCCAGCACCCGCGGATGGGCGCGTCGTCGGCCGGCCGACTTGCCGGGTGATGGAGAGGCGAGAGTGGTCGAGCGCACGTCGTGTCCTTGTCTGACGAATTCCGGGGACTCTGGCCGCACCTGCGCGGTTGGCGAGCCCTCGATCGAGCGCTATCGCCAGCAGGTCAGGCGCGACAACACGCGCGACAACAACACGCGCGGGCCCACACCGAGCAGACCGCCGTCAAGACATCGGCGCTGCAGTACACAATCGAGAAATGTAGCACGCTCACTAAAGTTGAGGCGATGACGACACCCCAGCCCCGCCA
Organism: uncultured Mycobacterium sp.; assembly: GCA_964590745.1. Lineage (GTDB taxonomy): Bacteria > Actinomycetota > Actinomycetes > Mycobacteriales > Mycobacteriaceae > Mycobacterium. Next base: position 1,989 of record CAZPZQ010000449.1, read on the forward strand.
ACGCGTTGCCGTGGTCACTGGAGCCAGCTCGGGAATTGGCGAAGCAACCGCGAGAACGCTTGCCGCGCAAGGCTTTCACGTGGTTGCCGTGGCGCGTCGGGCCGATCGCATCACCGCCCTGGCCGAGCAGCTGGGCGGCACCGCCGTGGTCGCCGACATCACCGACCCGGCTGCGGTGGTCGCACTGGACGAAGCGTGTCAGCAGATCTCCGGTTCGATCAATGTGCTGGTCAACAACGCGGGCGGGGCCAGAGGCTTGGAGTCCGTCGAGCAGGCCGACACCGAGCACTGGCGGTGGATGTGGGAGACCAACGTATTGGGCACGCTGCAGGTCACCCGTGCGTTGCTGCCCAAACTGATCGCCTCCGGCGACGGCGTCGTCGTCACCGTCACCTCGATCGCGGCGTTCGAGATCTACGACGGCGGGGCCGGCTACAC
>CAZPZQ010000450.1:0-1028 GCA_964590745.1 uncultured Mycobacterium sp.
CCGGGGACGCCGGTGGCGGCCTGGCCGGGGACACCGGTGCTGGTTTGGCCGGGCAGGCCGGTGGTGGTTTGGCCGGGGACGCCGGTGGCGGCCTGGCCGGGGACACCGGTGCTGGTTTGGCCGGGCAGGCCGGTGGTGGTTTGGCCGGGGACGCCGGTGGCGGCCTGGCCGGGGACACCGGTGCTGGTTTGGCCGGGCAGGCCGGTGGTGGTTTGGCCGGGGACGCCGGTGGCGGCCTGGCCGGGGACACCGGTGCTGGTTTGGCCGGGCAGGCCGGTGGTGGTTTGGCCGGGGACGCCGGTGGCGGCCTGGCCGGGGACACCGGTGCTGGTTTGGCCGGGCAAAGTGGAGCTCGGGTAACCGGGCAGCGTAGTGCCGGGGCTGCCCGCCGCCGGTGACGCTGTGCCGATGTCGGAGGGCATGATCGAGCCGGCGCCTGGCAGCACAGAATTCAGCAACGAGTTGAGTACCTGGAAGAAGGCGTTGGCCACATTCGCGCCCGCAGCCGGGTCAGCCGCGGCGGGAGCCGGAGCCAGCGCGGGAGCCGGGGCCAGTGCGGGAGCCGGAAGGGGCACCGGATCATCCACCAGGATCGGAGCCGCCCCAGCGACCCCGCCGCTGAGACCGAGTGCACCGGCCGCCGCCAACGTGGCTGCTACGCCGATAGTCGCCCGGGCCAGTGATCGCCGAGTTCTCGGATTCGCAAACATATTCATAGACAACGCAGTACTCCTCGGCTTAGCAGGCGCACCTTGTGGTGCTTCGAACACTCAAGTCACTTTGGCAACACTGCTCTTCAATGATCACAGGAGAAACACGACGCGGTCACGGATCGAACTCTATGGATCGGCTTACTTCCTTCGAATTCGCTTACCCGGGGCAGGGTGGCCGTCGAAACCAGCCACGCCAGCGCGCCGCGGCACGCTGCCGGACACGCCGTTCAGGGTTGGGTGGTGGTTCGATAAAGCAGCAGAACGAGGCAACCCGACCGGGTGATGAACGAGGTGAAGATGGCGGAGGACGTCCGA
>CAZPZQ010000450.1:1038-2422 GCA_964590745.1 uncultured Mycobacterium sp.
CGACACCGTGGTCCTGCTGGAGTCGATGAAGATGGAGATCCCGGTGCTGGCCGAAGTCGCCGGCACCGTCAGCAAGGTGAGCGTGGCGGTGGGTGACGTGATACAGGCCGGCGACCTGATCGCCGTGATCAGCTAGCCGCACTCAACCGACAACCCGCCGGTCCGATGTCCACTCTTGCCGACCTACTTGCCGAACACACCGTTTTGCCGGGAAAAGCGGTGGACCACTTGCACGCGGTAATCGGAGAGTGGCAGCTGTTGGCAGACCTGTCGTTCGCCGACTATCTGATGTGGGTGCGCTGCGCTCCCGAGTCCAGCGACGCGCTGGCCTGTGTGGCACAGTGCCGACCGAACACCGCGCCGACCATGCTGCTGGGCGATGCCGTCGGCACGATCACGTCGGCGAGCCAGTTGCCGCTGGTAGTCGCGGCGTTCCACTCCGGATCCATCCAGCGGCAAGAGACCGCTACCGAACTGAACATCGAAGCCGTCCCGGTCCGCTGGGGCGATCGGGTGGTCGCGGTGCTCACCCACCAGATCGCGCCGGCAGCCGGTCGCAAATCCAGCCGGCTGGAGACGGCGTACCTGGACTGCGCGCAGGATCTGGTGCACATGTTGACCGAGGGGACTTTCCCCGGAGTCGACGACTCGGCACCGGTCCGGTTCATCCCCCGAGTCGGAGATGGCTTCATCCGCCTCGACGTCGACGGCGAGATCTCCTATGCCAGCCCGAACGCGGTTTCGGCGTATCGACGGATGGGCTTTGCGCCGAAGCTGATCAGCCACGATTTGGTCGCCATCACCCGACCGCTGATCTCGGATCCGTTCGAGGCGCAGGAACTGGCCCAGCATGTGCACGATGCGTTGACCGGCGGGTCGGGCATGCGGTTTGAAATCGGTGCGGCGCGCGCCGTGGTGCTGCTGCGGACGCTTCCGTTAGTGGTGCACGGCAATTCGACCGGCGCCGCCGTACTGGTGCGTGATGTCACCGAGGTCAAGTATCGGGACCGCGCGTTGCTGTCCAAGGACGCCACCATCCGGGAAATCCATCACCGGGTCAAGAACAATTTGCAGACGGTCGCCGCGCTGCTTCGGTTACAGGCTCGTCGCACGACCAGCGCGGAGGTGCGAGAGGCGTTATCTGAATCGGTGCGACGGGTGTCGTCCATCGCCTTGGTGCACGATGCGCTGTCGATGTCGGTAGATGAGGAAGTCAACCTCGACGAGTTGATCGACCGAATCCTGCCGATCATGAACGACGTGGCGAGCGTGGACACCCCGATCCGCATCGAGCGGGTCGGGACGCTCGGGGTGTTCGACGCCGACCGCGCGACCGCACTGACCATGGTGCTGACCGAGCTGGTGCAGAACGCGATCGAGCACG
>CAZPZQ010000451.1:0-2418 GCA_964590745.1 uncultured Mycobacterium sp.
TCACCTCCGAGCCGAGCAGGTCGGTTTTGGCGGCCCGGCCGGCCCCGGAGGTGCCGCTGACGGCGACCACCGTGACCGATGGATCCACCAGGTCGGCGGCCACCGCCGGTAGCAGCGCCAGCAGCGCCGCGGTCGGGTAGCAGCCCGGTACCGCGATCCGGCGAGCGGTACGCAGTCGCTCACGCGCGCCGGGCAGTTCGGCCAAACCGTAGGGCCAGCAGCCGGCGTGTGCGGATCCGTAGAACCGTTCCCAGGTCGCGGATTCGCTGAGCCGGAAATCCGCGCCGCAGTCGACCACCAGGGTGTCAGCGTCGAGTTGTTCGGCCAGCGCCGCGGAATTGCCGTGCGGAAGAGCCATAAAGACCACGTCGTGGCCGCCGAGTACCTCGACGGCGGTGGGCTCGAGCACCCGCTGCGCCAGCGGCACCAGGTGCGGATGCTGTTCGCCGAGACTGCCGCCGACGTTGGCCGCCGCGGTCAGCGCGCCGATTTCCAGTCGGCCGCTGGCGTAGGCCGGGTGGCCCAGCAGGAGCCGGAGAATCTCACCGCCGGCGTATCCGCTGGCGCCGGCCACCGCGACCCGTATGGTCATACCCAACATCTTGCATACTTATAAAAGAGATTGCAAAATAATTGTCACGGGTGCGGCATGCCCCGTCCGAGAAGGTCAGCTGCGCAGCACGGCGCCGAGGCGGTCGACGGCACAGCGCACGGCGGCGTCGCGGGCCGCGCTGGCCTCGTCTTCGGTCAGCGTGCGGTCCGGTGCCCGGAACCGCAGCGCGAAGGCCAGTGATTTCCGCCCCCCGCCGACCTGCGAACCGGTGTAGACGTCGAACAGCGCGACGTCCTCCAACAACTCCCCTGCCCCGTCCCGGACCGCGTCGAGCACGGCCTGCGCAGTGACCTGGGCGTCCACCACCAAAGCGATGTCCTGGAACACCGCTGGATATGGCGACACTTGCGGCGCCGGTAATAGTTCGACCACCGGGATGGCGTCCAGATTCAGCTCGATCGCGCAGGTGCCGTTGGGCAAGCCGGACCGTTCGATCACCGCCGGATGCAGTTGCCCGGCGTGACCGATCACGTTTTCCTCATGCGCGGCGCCGACCAGCACCTCAGCGCACCGGCCCGGATGCCAGGGCAGATACTCCGTCGTGCGCAGGTGCACCGGCGTTCCGCAGGCCCGCGCGATGATCCGCACCGCTTCGATAGCGTCGGCGGTTTCTACCGGCCGCCCCGGACCCCACGGGCCGCGTGGCTCCCGCAGACCGGTCAGCGCCACGGCGATGTGCTGTGGTTGCCGCGGCAACGCGGAATCGATCCGGGAGATCTCGGCATTGGTCGGCCGACGGTCCACCGGGATGACGTCCAGGCCGATAGCTGGCTCGGCCGGCTGCACCACCTGCGCGATGGCGAACAGCGCGACATCGACGATGCCCCGGGAGACGTTGCGCCCCAACGCCTCCAGCAACCCCGGCAGCAGCGTGGTGGCCAGCTGCCGACGATCGGCTTCCAGCGGGTTGAGCACTTCGGTGGTGGCTCGGCGCGGGTCGTCGGCGCTCAGGCCCCACGTGTCGAAAACTCGCGCCGGAAGAAACGGTGTGGGCAGCACCTCGACATAACCGTTCAGCGCCAACGACTTGGCGACGGCGCGCCGCCGTCGCTGAATCGCGGTGAGGCCCCGACCCGCCGGCGCCGACGGCAGAATGGATGGAATGACCTCCAGCCCTTCCAGTCGAAGGACCTCTTCGACCAGATCGGCGGGCTGCCGAAGATCCGGGCGCCAGCTCGGCGGGGTAACGGTCAGGGTGTCGTCACCGCCGGCGACGGTGGCGCCGATCTGGACCAGCCGCCGGCTGGTCGTGCCGTTCGGGTAGCCCACGCCAGCGGTGCGGTCGGGTAGGTCGGCCGGGAGGCGGATCGGCGGCAGTGCCCAGTCGTCGCGGGGCGGGTCGCCGCGCCAGTCGGTCAGGGTGGGTGCGACGGTCCCGCCGGCGATCTCGGCGAGCAACACGGCGCACCGATCCAGTGCGGCGACTGAGATGGCCGGGTCGACCGCACGCTCGTAGCGGCGGGCCGCCTCACTGGGCAGCCGCAGCCGGCGGGAGGTGCGCGACACCGCCGCCGGCTCCCAGACCGCGGCCTCCAGCAGGACATCCGTGGAGTCGGCGCGCATCTCGGTGCTGCCCGAACCCATGACGCCGCCGATAGCCGCGGTCGCGATGTCGTCGACGATCAGCACATCCGCCGGATCGAGTTGACGCTCGACGTCGTCGAGGGTCACCACGGTTTCACCGGGGCGGGCGAACCGCACGTCGAACCCGCCGGTGATCCGCGCCCGGTCGTGGGCGTGCATCGGGTGGCCCAACTCCAGCATCACGTAGTTGGTGGCGTCGACAGCCGGGGGAGATCGCCCGG
>CAZPZQ010000452.1:0-2398 GCA_964590745.1 uncultured Mycobacterium sp.
TGAAGTCTGCAAGGGAGAAAATGAACATCGTCTCGACGTATCGAGAAATCGGAACGTATCGGGGTGCCGCCGAGTTGTGCGGTAGCACGCATAAGGCGGTCAAACGCGTGGTCGATCGGGCCGAGGCCGGGTGGGGAGCCGCCGGCGCGGGCGCCGCGGGTCCGCAATTTCGATGGCGTGGTTGACCTGGTTGCTGAGCGGGTGGATAAGTCGAAGGGTCGGATCTCAGCCAAGCGACTGTTACCGATCGCGCGCGCGGAAGGCTATGAGGGCTCGGCGCGCAACTTCCGGCGTCTGGTGGCCGACCAGAAGGCGTTGTGGCGCAAGGAACATCGCCATAACCGTCGCTCGGGGATATGGTCACCGGGTGAGTATTTGGTGATTGACTGGGCCGAGGTCGCCCCGGGGCTGTTCGCATTTTGTGCAGTGCTGGCGTTTTCGCGGTGGCGGTTCGTGGGGTTTGCCGCCGATCAGAAAGCCAGCACCACCATGGCGATGATCGCTGAGGCGCTGGCGGTGATCGGCGGGGTGGCGGCCAAGGTGCTCGCCGACCGGATGGGCTGTCTCAAAGGTGGGGTGGTCGCCGACGTGGTGGTGCCGACCGCCGACTATGTCCGGTTCGCCACCCACTACGGTTTCCGCCCGGACTGGTGTCACGGCAACGATCCTCAGTTCAAGGGGATCGTGGAGCACCTGTGCGGCTATTCCCAGCGTGGCCTGGTGGTGCCGCTGTTGACCGAGGCGCAGATCACCGGTGTGCCGGTGAGCCTGGCGGTGGCCAACCGGGCCGCAGCGGCGTGGTGTGTCGAGGTCAACGCCGCGGTGCATTCGGAGATCGCCGCCGTGCCCGATGAGCGTTTGGCTACCGAACAGCAGTTGCTGGCGCCGTTGCCGTCGTTGCGGCCCGAGATCGGTGCGGCGTCGGTGACCCGCAAGGTCGATCGGCTGTCATGCATCCGCTACGGCTCGGCGCGTTACTCGGTACCCACCCGGCTGATCGGGGCGGCCGTGAAGATCGTGATCGACCACGGCGCCCTGATCGTCGTCGAGGCGGCCACCGGAGCGATCGTGGCCGAGCATGAGCTGGTTGCGCCCGGTGAGACGTCGATCCTTGATGAACACTATGACGGGCCGCGTCCAGCACCCAGTCGCGGGCCACGCCCGAAAACCGCTGCGGAGAAACAGTTCTGCAGTCTCGGCGAGCACGCTGAGGCGTTCCTGGTCGGTGCTGCGGCGATCGGCAACACTCGCCTGGGTCAAGAGTTGGAGATCCTGCTGGGGCTCGGCGCTGCTCACGGCGAGCAGGCGTTGGTGGCGGCACTGCGCCGCGCGGTGGCCTTCAAACGGTTCCGGGCCGCTGATGTGCGCTCCATCCTGGCCGCCGGTACCGGCACCCCGCAGCCTCGTCCCGCTGGGGATGCTCTGGTGCTCGATCTGCCGGTCGCGTCGACTCGGTCCCTGGACGCCTACACGATCGACAGCACTGGTGACGGGAGCGGTGCATGAGCGCAACTGGGCCGAAAACCGTCGCCCCCAAGTCCGTTCCTCCGCTGACCGCCGACCTCGATGCCGGGCTGCGGCGGCTGCGGCTTCCTCCGGGGCGCCGCACCGCTCCCGTCGTCGGGGTGACGGCCACAACCCAGCGCTGGCCGCCTGAGGAGGTGCTGCGCACCCTGGTCGAGGCCGAGATCGCAGCCCGCGATGCCTCCAATGCCGCCAACCGGCTCAAGGCTGCCGGCTTTCCGGTCCGCAAGACCCTTGAGGGCTTCGACGTGAAGGCTTCCTCTATCCCGCAGGCCACCGTCGATTACCTGGCAAGTCTGGAATTGGTGCGCGCCCAACATAATCTGGCGATTATCGGGCCGCCTGGCACCGGGAAAAGCCACGTCTTGATCGGGCTGGGTCACGCTGCTATCGACGCCGGTCACAAGGTCTGTTACTTCACCGCCGCCGACCTGATTGACACCCTCTACCGCGGCCTGGCCGACAACTCCGTAGGCAAAATCATCGACACCCTGCTGCGCGCCGATCTGGTGATATTGGACGAGATCGGATTTGCCCCGCTCGATGACACCGGCACCCAACTGCTGTTCCGACTCGTAGCCGCCGGTTACGAACGCCGCTCTCTTGCGGTGGCCTCCCACTGGCCGTTCGAGCAATGGGCCCGCTTCCTGCCCGAGCACACCACCGCCGCCAGCATCCTCGACCGCCTACTGCACCACGCCACCGTGGTCATCACCGACGGCCAGTCCTACCGCATGCGCCACGCGCGCCACAAACAAGGAGGTGATCGACCGCAGAACTAGCCGCAAGGGGTGGGGACTTTTCCTGGCCACCAGCGGGGACTTCAACTTGGCCATTGACAACGCTGCACGCCCAACTGTCGACGGTGGCGTGC
>CAZPZQ010000453.1:0-2390 GCA_964590745.1 uncultured Mycobacterium sp.
TGGCCAGCCCGCCGGGGGTGAGCCGCGGCGCCACCATGGTGTTGACCGGAAGGTTGAGGTAGAACCACTGCGGGAAGGCCAGCCAGGTCTTGACCCGGTTGACAAGTTGCTTTCCGGCTGCGGCGTAACGCTTTTCAATGAGTCGACGGGTCAGCCCCGGAGGCGCGGTACCGGCGGTGTCCGTCCGCGAGATGGCAACGGTGCCGCGCTGCTGTGACCAGTCGCCGTAGACCTCGCGGATGACCAGTTGCGCCGGACCCTTTGGGGAGAACCGCCACTGGAAGCTGCCATCGGCGCCGATGTCGAGTTCTCGGTCGTCGAACGCAGCTTCACTGAGCGGCACGTTGTCGTCGGTGTACTCGCCCCCGAGCAACTGAAAACTCAGATCGGTGGTGGTGCCGCGCACGCCGGTGACAATGTAATCGTGACCGGGTCGCACTCGACAGCCGAAGTACAGCGTGTCGGGGTTGTCCAGGCCCATCTTGGTGAACGGCCCGGTTCCGGATAGCAGGATGGGATGATCGGCGTGGTAATTGAACGCCAGGTGCGTGCACGCCGCCACACATCCGGCCAGATACTGCAGACCTTCGGTCAGGTCGGCGTCGGTTTCGACATGCGGCGCGGCGGTCACCAGTTTTTCCGCCTCGACGATCGCATCGGTCAGCGGCCGACAGAACACGCACCGACACTAGAACGTGTTCTATTTTCCGTCAATTCTTTAGGGCGCGCACTGCTGGGACAGCGTAATCAGCGCCTGCCGAACGTCCGGGTGCCTGGTCAAGAAATCCAGCAGCGGATCGGGCGACCCCGGTGACTCCTGTTGACCCCGGTGCGTCAGCTCCTGCTTGACGTCGGGATGCCGACTCAGGTATGAGTCGACGGATTCGCCTACCGTGGTATCGCACCCTTGGTCCGGACCCGCATGGGCAGTCGGCACCGCTGGGGCCGCAGAAATGCTTGCGCCCAACAGGCCAACGGCAACTGCACAACAGCCCATCCGGACGGGCTTGTCGATCCATGCCATCGAATAGCTCCTCTCCCCCGGTCGGCGCACCGAACGCACCAACAATACTCGCGAACGCCGTTTGGCGAACCGGTCGACTCAATGACGGTCGCGGCGATGGGCTAGAAACCAATGATGGAAAAGATCGTGGTCATCGCCCAAAGAGCGAGCGTCGATGAGCGGTGGTGTCGACGGCTTCGCGGGCCGGTGGCTAGCGAACTGCTCGGCTTGGGACTGTCCGGGCTGGCGGTGAATGTCCGTGACGAGCCGGTGCGTGATGCGCTGATGACGCTGACCACGCTCGACCCACCGGCGGCCGCCGTGATCAGCTTATGGACCCAGCAGCACTACAGTGCGTCGACCCGAGCGGCAATCGCCTTGCTGGAAGCCGAAGCTGACCTTGCGGCGGCATATTTGGTGACCGAGTCGGTGCCGATGCCGCCGCCCGACGTCGGCGGTGGCCAGCGCACACCGGGGCTGGCCAACGTGGCGCTGTTGCGTCGGCCGGCTGGACTCGACCGGGACACCTGGCTGCACCGATGGCAGACCAACCACACGCCGGTGGCGATGGAGACGCAGGGAACTTTCGGCTACACCCAGAACGTCGTGGTCCGTGCACTCACCGCGGATGCGCCCGGAGTCGACGGCATTGTCGAAGAGTTGTTCCCGGACGGCTCGGTCTCCGATCCCTACCTCTTCTACGGCGCTCGCGACGAGGCCGATCTACAGCACCGGCTCACCCGGCTGATGGACAGTGTTCGCACATTCGGCGCCCACCAGAACATCGATACAGTGCCCACCAGTCGATATCTCTTTCGCACGCCGTTCAAGGCACCGGACCCGGCCGGCGGGACGCGGTAGCGACTGCCCGGTGACGTTGTTCCGGCGCTAGTGGGTCTGTTCTTGCGCTTCCCGCTGGATCTCCAGCGCGATGTCGATGAGTTGGTCCTCCTGGCCGCCGATGAGCTTGCGCTGTCCGGCCCGGTACAACAGTTGCGCGGCGGGCACGCCGTAGCGGTCGGCCTGGCGAACAGCATGTTTGAGGAAACTGGAGTACACCCCGGCGTAGCCCATGATCAGCGCATTCCGGTCCAGCAGACATTCGGCGGGCATCGCCGGCGCCACCACGTCTTCGGCGGCGTCGGCGATCTCGAAGAAGTCGATACCGGTTTTAACGCCGATCTTGTCGAACACCCCGATCAGCGCCTCCACCGGCGCGTTGCCGGCACCGGCGCCGAACCGCCGGCAAGACCCGTCGATCTGTTTGGCGCCGGCCCGCACCGCCTCGATGGAGTTGGCCACCCCCAGCCCGCGGTTCTCGTGGCCATGAAAACCGACTTCAGCGTCCGGTCCCAATTCGGCGACCAGTGCCGCCACTCGGTCGCGC
>CAZPZQ010000454.1:0-2390 GCA_964590745.1 uncultured Mycobacterium sp.
ACGTCTTGCCGCAGCCGCGCGGCCCGGAGAACAGGTAGGCGTGGTTGATCCGGCCGGCTGCCAAGGCGGTGCACAGCGGTTCGGTGACATGTTCTTGGCCCACCACGTCGGCGAAGGTCGCCGGTCGGTACTTGCGGTAGAGGGCCACGCTCAGCAGGCTACCGACGCCCGGTGACGATGCGGACCCGCAGGGTCCGCTGAGGAGGCGGGCCATCAGCACCGCCGGTGACGATGCGGACCCGCAGGGTCCGCTGAGGAGGCGGGCCATCAGCACCACCGGTGACGATGCGGACCCGCAGGGTCGGCTCGCCGCCAACTTCAGGCCCACCAGATGTCACCCTCGTTGCGGTTCCCGGAGTAACCCTGTTGCATCGTCAATGTGGGGGACGAGGTCGAAAGCACCGCGTACAGCGACGCCGACCGGCAGCGGTATCGGCGCAAGCTGCGGCTCTGCCTGGACGCCTTCAAAACGATGCTCGCGCAGGCCAGCTTCGACTTCAACCAGCCGTTGATCGGCATGGAGATCGAGTGCAACCTGGTCAGCGACGACTACCAGCCGGCCATGTCGAACCAGGACGTGCTGGCCGCCATTGCCGACCCGGCATACCAGACCGAGTTAGGCGCCTACAACATCGAATTCAACGTCCCACCCCATCCGCTGGCCGGGCGCTCCGGACTGGAACTGGAAACCGACGTGCGCGCCAGCCTCAACGCGGCGGAGACAAAAGCCGGCGGCGACGGCGCCCACATCGTGATGATCGGCATCCTGCCCACCTTGATGCCCGACCACTTGACCGGCCGGTGGATGAGCGACTCGGGACGGTATGCGGCGCTCAACCAGTCCATCTTCACCGCACGCGGTGAAGATTTTGCCATTGACATCGACGGCCCGGAACCGCTGAGCGTGCGTTCGGCGTCCATTGCGCCCGAATCGGCATGCACCAGTATGCAGTTGCACCTGCAAGTCTCCCCGGAGAATTTCGCAGCGACCTGGAACGCGGCGCAGGCCCTGGCTGGGCCGCAGTTGGCGCTGGGCGCCAACTCGCCGTACTTCTTCGGTCATCACCTATGGGCGGAAACCCGGATCGAATTGTTCGCGCAGGCCATCGACACCCGCCCAGACGAGTTGAAGGCCCGGGGCGTTCGGCCGCGGGTGTGGTTCGGTGAGCGGTGGGCCACCTCGATCCTCGATCTGTTCGAAGAGAATCTGCGCTACTTCCCGTCGCTGCTGTCGGAGACGTCCGAGGAGGATCCGGCCACCGAGCTTGCGGCCGGGCGCATGCCGCGGTTGCCGGAACTGCGCCTGCACAACGGGACGGTGTACCGATGGAACCGGCCGGTCTACGACGTGGTGGATGGAAGGCCGCACCTGCGGGTGGAAAACCGGGTGCTGCCGGCCGGCCCAACCGTCGTCGACATGCTGGCGAACGCGGCGTTCTACTACGGCATGCTGCGCAGCTTGCGCGGGGCGGCCCGACCGGTGTGGACCTGGATGGACTTTGCCGCGGCGCACGCCAATTTCATGCGCGCGGCCCGACACGGTATGGACGCCGAACTGTACTGGCCGGGGCTCGGAGAGGTGCCCACCCCGCAGTTGGTGCTGCGTGAACTGCTGCCGATGGCCCACGCCGGGTTGGCCGAGCTAGGCGTCGCGGCCGACTCGCGGGACCGGTTTCTCGGGGTGATCGAGGGTCGAGCCAAGGCCGGACGCAACGGCGCAAGCTGGCAGGTGGCAACGGTGCGGGCGCTGCAAGAGGGCGGCATGAGCCGGCCCGCCGCGCTGGCGGAGATGCTGCGGCGCTACTGCGCGCACATGCATGCCAACGAGCCGGTACACACCTGGGATTAGACCCACGTCGCACGCAGCCGACCTGGCCGGGAAAGTCAACTCTTTACCCGCAGCAACGACTCGGCGGCCGCCAGCAACGCGCAGGTGGCCAGCCCGTCGACGGCGTGACCCAGATCAGGCAGCGACGGGAAGGTCGGGGCGATCCGGATGTTCTTATCCTCCGGGTCTTTTCGGTACGGGAACGACGCGCCCGCTTCGGTCACCGCGATCCCGGCGTCCTTGGCCAGCGCGACGGTGCGTCGTGCCGTGCCGGGCAGCACGTCGAGGTTGATGAAGTAGCCGCCTTTGGGTTCGGACCACGACGCGATCCCGGCGTCGCCCAGCCGCTTCTCCAGGATCTCGGCGGCCAGCGCGAATTTGGGCGCCAGGATCTGCTGGTGGCGCAGCATGTGCAGGCGTACGCCGTCGGCGTCGCGGAAAAACCGTAGATGCCGCAGTTGGTTGAGCTTGTCCGGCCCGATCGACTTCTTCCCGGCGTATTGCAGATACCAGGCGATGTTGCCCAGCGAGCCGCCGAAGAAGCTGACCCCGGCGCCGGCGA
>CAZPZQ010000455.1:0-2380 GCA_964590745.1 uncultured Mycobacterium sp.
ATGCCGAACAACGGGATTCCGGCGTCCAGCACCGCGCGGGTCACGTCGACCAAGCTGTCGGCGGTGGCCGGGTCGCCGGGTCCGTTGGACAGGAACACCCCGTCCGGCTTCAGTTCGGCGATCTGGGCGAAACCCACCGACGACGGCAACACATGGCTGCGAACCCCGCGCCGGGCAAAGCTGCGCGGGGTGTTGGTTTTGATCCCCAAATCCAGCGCCGCCACGGTAAACCGATGCGGTCCTTCCGGTCCCACCAGGTAACCGGCGTCGGTGCTGACTTGACCGGCCAAGTCAGAGCCGAGCATGGGCGGCTGGCCACGCACTCGGGCCAGCAGCTCGTCGGGTTCGGCGAGCGCAGCGCCGGAGAACACCCCCGCCCGCATCGACCCGCGGCTGCGCAGGTGACGCACCACCGCCCGGGTATCGACGCCGGCGACACCGACCGTGTCCTGGCGGACCAGCTCCTCTTCGAGTGTCCCGCTGGCTCGCCAGCTCGAGGCGCGCGGCGACGGGTCGCGCACCACGTAGCCGGCGACCCAGATCTTTTCGCCCCGGCTTTCGGCGTCTTCGCGGTTCCACCCGGTGTTGCCGATCTGCGGGGCGGTGGCCACCAAAATCTGACGATGGTAGCTGGGATCGGTCAGCGTCTCCTGGTAGCCGGACATGCCGGTGCAGAACACCGCCTCGCCCAGGCTCTGCCCGACAGCGCCGAACGCCGTCCCGGTGAAGGTCCGGCCGTCTTCTAAGACCAACACGGCGGGCTCCCGGGTCATCCGCGCCGCTCCTCTGCCCCGGCCGCAGGTGGTGTGGTCCCGACATCCGGTGCCGCCTCGACGTCGTCGCCGGGAGACTCCGGCTTCAGCCAGCGGGTGTATGCACTGCGGTCGTCGGCGCGGAAACCGGTGTCGATTTCGATACCCGACGGCAGCCGCCAACGGATTGCCAACACGCCGGCGTGGTGCCGAGCCGGGATGGCCCGGCCGGCGACGCTGCGTTCGGTGCGGACCGCGATAATCGACCGTTCCGGTATCCAGATCGGCCTGGCTGCGCTGCGTTGCACCATGATGCCTTCCGGGTAGCGGGTCAACACCGCTTTAGTGCGGTAACCCAGATCGCCCACCACCACTCGATCATTCCAGGCCGGCGTGAAGGTGCAGCCCACGTACAGCCCGCGGGTGGGTTCGACGATCGGTGCTCCCACCGTGTCCGGCACCGCGGGCAGGGTGCCGATCAGGCCGGCCTGCCGCTGCGCCCGGCGCCGCCAACCACGCATCATCAAGCGGATCAGGATCCCGATCAGCACCACCAGTACGGCGGCGAAGATCAGCGACCCGATCAGCGTCCCGGTGTTCATGTCGCAACTTTGCCGTCTCGGGCGGTTACCTTGCCGCGCAGCAACGTCGCGGTCACCGTGGCCGGCAACCGCATTGACTCGTACGGTGTGTTGGCCGACCGGCTGGCCAACTCGGTGCCGACGACGGTCCAGCTGGCATCCGGGTCGACCACGACCAAATTGGCCGGCTCGCCCACCTCCAGCGGGCGGCCCTGATCAGGCAGATTCGCGATGCGCGCCGGATTTTCGCTCATCACCCGCGCGACCTCGCGCCAAGACAGCAGCCCCGGCGTCACCATCGTCTGCGCGATCACCGACAGCGCGGTCTGCAGGCCCAGCATGCCGGGCCGCGCCGCGGCGAATTCGCAGACCTTCTCGTGTTCGGCGTGCGGCGCGTGGTCGGTGGCGACGCAGTCGACGACACCGTCGGCGAGCGCGGTCCGCAACGCCTCGACGTCGGCGGCCTCCCGCAGCGGCGGAGTGACCCGGTTCACCCCGTCATAGCCGGTCAGCCTGCTGTCGTCGAGCAGCAGGTGATGTGGTGTCACCTCGGCCGTGATCGAAATACCCTGATCCTTCGCCCATTTGATGATCTCCACGGTACCCGCGGTCGATGCATGGCAGATGTGCAGCCGGGCGCCGGCGTCGCGGGCCAACAATGCGTCCCGTGCGACGATCGACTCCTCGGCTGCGCGCGGCCAGCCGGACAGCCCCAGCCGCGCCGCGTTCGGTCCCTCGTGGGCGACTGCACCGGCGGTCAGGCGCGGCTCCTCGGCATGCTGGGCGACCAGCGCCCCCACCCCGGTCGCGTACTCCAGCGCGCGGCGCATCACCAGCGGGTCGGCCACGCAGATGCCGTCATCGGAAAACATCCGCACTGCCGCGGCACCGGCCGCCATCAATCCCATCTCGGTGAGGTCGGTTCCGCGCAGGCCGATGGTGACCGCGCCGACCGGGTGCACGTCGACCAGGCCGACCTGCCGGCCACGCTGCCAGACGTGGTCGGTGACCACCGGGGAGTCCGCGACCGGCTCGGTGTTGGCCATC
>CAZPZQ010000456.1:0-2372 GCA_964590745.1 uncultured Mycobacterium sp.
GCCGGCGAGCCCCCGCCCTTTCCCCGGTTGGGGCTGCGCGGTTTGCGGCCCCGCCCGGGCGGGCGCCTCGGCCGGTGCCGCCGGCGCCTCGGCGGGTGCGGGTGCGGGTGGGCCGGCCTGCTGGGCGGCGGTGCCCTTGGCCGGCAGGCTCACCGTGCGGTGATCCACCGACGCCAGCAGCAACTGGGCGATGTCGCTGACCGCCACGCCCTGGCGTCCGGCCGCCTGCTGGCGGTCGTCGACACCGTCGCTGATCATGATCCGGCAAAACGGGCAGGCGGTGGCGATGGTGGTGGCGCCGGTGGCCAGCGCCTCGTCCACCCGGTCGTGGTTGACGCGTTTGCCGATGTGTTCTTCCATCCACATCCGCGCCCCGCCGGCCCCGCAGCAAAACGACCGGTCGCGGCTGCGCGGCATTTCGATCAGGTTCGCCCCAGACGCCGTGACCAGCTCGCGGGGCGGGTCGTAGACCTTGTTGTGCCGTCCCAAAAAGCACGGGTCGTGGTAGGTGATGTCTTGCGACACCGGCGTCACCGGAACCAATTTGTTATCCCGGACCAGCCGATTGAGCACCTGGCTGTGATGCAACACCGTGTAGTCGCTGCCCAACTGCGGGTACTCGCGGTTGATGGTATTGAAACAATGCGGGCAGCTGGCGATGATCTTGCGGTCGGCCGGGGCCACACCGTCGAACACGCCGTTGAGCGTCGCCACATTCTGGGCGGCCAGCTGCTGGAACAAGAACTCGTTGCCCGACCGGCGGGCCGGATCACCCGTGCAGGTCTCACCGGTGCCCAGCACCAAAAATTTCACCCCGGCAATGGCCAACAGCTCGGCGACCGCCTTGGTGGTTTTTTTGGCCCGATCCTCATAGGCGCCGGCGCAACCCACCCAGAACAGGTATTCATAACCGTCGAAGCTGTCGACGTCTTTGCCGTAGACCGGCACATCGAAGTCGACTTCGTCGATCCAGTGGGTGCGCTCGCTGGCGTTTTGGCCCCACGGGTTTCCTTTGGTCTCCAGGTTCTTAAACAACGTGCTCAGTTCGGAGGGAAACTCCGACTCCATCAGCACCTGATAACGGCGCATATCCAAGATGTGGTCAACGTGCTCGATGTCCACCGGGCACTGCTCAACGCAAGCGCCGCAGTTGGTGCAGGCCCACAACACGTCCGGGTCGATCACGCCGCCCTGCTCGGCGGTGCCCACCAGCGGTCGGTTGGCCTGCTCGGGCCCCGACCCCGACACCCGGCCGAAACCGGACTCCGGCACATGATGGTGCCCACCGCGGCCGGACTCAATGGAGCCGCCCTCAGCGGGCTCACCGAGTTCTTTCTGACCGAGCAGATACGGCGCCTTAGCCATCCAATGGTCGCGCAGATCCATGATCAACAACTTCGGACTCAACGGCTTGCCGGTGTTCCAAGCCGGGCACTGCGACTGACAGCGACCGCACTCAGTGCAGGTCGCGAAGTCGAGCATGCCCTTCCAGGTGAAATCCTCAATCTTGCCGCGGCCGAACACCGCGCCCTCGGGCGGATCGTCGAAATCGACCGGCTTGCCGTCATGCTCGATCGGCAACAACTCACCCAAACCGTTCGGCAACCGCTTGAACACGACATTGATCGGCGCCAAGAAGATGTGCAGATGCTTGGAATGCAACACGATGATCAAAAACGCCAGCATCACCCCGATATGCAACAGCAACGCAACAGTTTCGATGGTTTCGTTGGCCACGCCGAACGGCGCCATGATCCGACCCATCAACTGCGACAGGTACGCGCCGCTGCCATACGGCAAAGTGCCGTTGTTCACCGCCGCCCCACGCAACAGCAGATACGTCCAAACCACGTTGAGGATCATCATCAAGATCAACCACGCGCCGGCGTTGTGTGACCCGTAGAAACGCGACGCCCGGCCAATCTCGCGCGGATTGCGAAGCGTCCGGATGATCATAAACGCCACGATCGCGATGGTGACGGCGGTGATGAAGAAGTCTTGCAGGAAACCCAGCACATCCCAGGTACCGATCAACGGGATGTGGAAACGCTGGTCGAACAACAGACCGTAGGCCTCGATATAGACCGTCAGCAACACAAAGAACGCCCACATGGTGAAAAAGTGCGCCAACCCGGGAACCGACCACTTCAACAACCGACTCTGACCGGCCACCTCCTTGACCTGAGTCCACACCCGGGCCACCACACGGCCGGTACGCCCAGTAGCCGGCTGGCCCGCCATCACCAACCGGTACAACCACCACACGCGGCGGGCGGCGAAAAACCCGACGATCACCGTCGCCGACAACCCGACAACCAACCTGACCAACATCTGAGTGTTCTCGACAGTCACGGAACGCCTCTCCAATCGGT
>CAZPZQ010000457.1:0-2353 GCA_964590745.1 uncultured Mycobacterium sp.
GCCGCTGCGCAAGCTGCTAATGGAGGCGATCCGCTACGGCGATGACCCTGCCCGCCAGGCCGAACTCAACCGGATCGTCGACGCCGAGGTCGCCAAGGGCTGCACCGATCTGATCGCCGAACGCGCCCTCGCGCGGGAGTCGCTGTCGGCGCAGGAGTTGGACCGGCTGCGTCGCCAGATGGACGAGGCGCGGGCACGTCGCCTGCAGCCGCACTATGTGGAGCTGTTCTTCCGGGATGCGTTCAAACGCGCCGGGGGCCGTATCGCCCGCCGCGAGGCCGGCCGCTACGAGATCGCCAACGTGCCCGCCGCACTGCGCCACCGCCAACGCCCCGGGGCGGCGGTGCCGATCACCGCCCGCTACGAGCGGGTCACCTTCGACACCGAACACGTCGACGCCGACGACGCCACCCGCGCTGAACTGCTCGCCCCAGGCCATCCGTTGATGGACACCGTCTTGGACGCCACCATCGAAGCCCACCGCAGCGCGCTGGACTCGGGGGTGGTGCTGTTCGACCCCACCGACCCGGGTGCCGAGCCGCGGTTGATCGTCGCGCTGACCGCCGAGATCATCGACGGCACCGGCATGGTCGTGTCGACACGCTTCGAGTTCATCACGCTGACCCCCACCGGTGGGGCCGCGGTGTCGGGCCCGGCCCCGTACCTGGACCTGCAGCCGCTACCGGAGTTCGCCCAGGCTGCCGCCAAGGGTGTGCTGCGCTGGGAGTGGTTGACGGGTGGGGTGGATCAGCTGGCGGCGTCGTGGGCGATCACCCACGCCCAGCCCGAGCACCTGGACCAGGTGCGGGAGCGGCTGGTGCCGCTGATCGACAAGACCCGCGCTGCCGTGCAGTCCCGGCTAACCCAGCAGATCAACTACCTCTACGCCGAGGCCACCCGCCTGCGCGACACCCCCACCAGTGGCAGGCCCGGACGCCCCCGTAAGCAGCGGCAGAGTCCCGACAAGCTGGAGGCCCGCGCCCGCGACCTCGAAGCCCGCCTGCAACTGCGGCTGGCTGCGTGTGCCGCCGAGGCCCAGTTGGCGGCCAGCCCGCCAATGGTGATCGGCGCAGCCCTGGTCATCCCCGCCGGGCTCGTCGGCGGCCAAATCGCCAGCCGCGCCCGCGAAACGGCCCAGATCGAACGCCGCGCCGTCGACATGGTGCTCGCCGCCGAACGAGCCATGGGGCGTGATCCGGTGGAGATGCCGCACAACAACCCCGGCTACGACATCCACTCCACCACTCCCGATGGGCAGTCGGTGTTCATCGAAGTCAAGGGCCGCATTGCTGGTGCTGACGATGTCACGATCACCCTCAACGAGGTGTTGCTCGGCAAGAACGTCCCCGCCACGCACCGGCTGGCCTTGGTGCAGGTCAGCCCCGACGGTCCGGAGAACGACCAGCTGCGCTATCTGGCCGGACACTTCCACAGCATCAACCTCGGCGACCTGGCTGTTGCCGACGTACGGCTGGACTGGACGAAGACTTGGGCCAAAGGCACCGACCCTTGCTAGTCCACGCCGGTACAGCGATCAGGTCGGGCACCCGACATCAATACGCGACGTGCTGCGCCCGATCGCGGCGGATGTGTCCGCCTCCGCTGTTACGGTGCCACCAAACCGAATCAAGCCGGCAGCCACAGGAGATCTCCCCCAGATGCCCCGCACTTCCCCCGATTTTGACCATCCGGCAGCCTCCGGTCGTGTGTTGCGCGGATGGCGGGCATGAGCGCTCCGAAGCGGAAGTTGATCGAGGTCGGGATTCCCCTCAAGACGATCAACGAGGAGTCCGCGCGGGAGAAGTCGATCCGCCACGGGCATCCCTCCACCTTGCACCTGTGGTGGGCACGCCGACCACTGGCCGCCGCCCGTGCGGTGCTGTTCGCCCAGCTGGTTGACGACCCCTCCTCTCACCCGGAGAAATTCCCCACAGACGAGGCCGTCAACGCCGAACGTGCTCGCCTGCACCGGCTGATGGAGCAGCTGGTGGTGTGGGAGAACTCCAACGACGAGACCCTGCTGGCCCAGGCCCACCAGGAGATATTGGAATCGACCGGCGGCAACCCGCCCCCGATCCTCGACCCCTTCGCTGGCGGCGGCACCATCCCACTCGAAGCCCAACGCCTCGGCCTGGAAGCTCACGCCTCCGACCTCAACCCAGTGGCGGTGCTGATCAACAAAGCTCTGATCGAGATCCCGCCGAAGTTCGCCGGGCGGCCTCCCGTGTCCCCGGAGGTCGCCAAGGATCAGCTGGCGCACCCGTGGCCGCGGGCTACTGGGCTGGCTGAGGACGTGCGCCGCTACGGGCAGTGGATGCGCGACGAAGCCGAGAAACGCATCGGGCACCTCTAC
>CAZPZQ010000458.1:0-2049 GCA_964590745.1 uncultured Mycobacterium sp.
CGTCGGTGCCGAATCGTTCCATCATGATCACCTGCGGAAAGTTCCCGACGATCGATGATTCGTCCTGCAGGTCATTGTGTAGGCCAAGGCCCTTGTGCGCCAGGTGTTCTCGAATCACCGCCATGTCCACGTTGGTGCCGTCCCGGCCACCGAGCGACGACGGCAGTCCATAGCGCAGCCAGCCGGCCGCGTCGGCGCGACGACGCATCTCAGAGAGCAGGTCCTCCCAGTCCCGGCGCGGTATGCCGCCGTTGTCCCAGTCGGTGCGGGCGAACTCCCGGCGATGGTCGAAATACTGCATGTTCTCGGCTTGCAGCGGGGCGATCTCCCGCTCGATGAATTCGTCTATATCAGCAAGCACCTGCGGAAGATGCTCGGGCAAGGTGAAATCCACGCTGGTTCCTTTCACTCGCGGTGGGGCATCCGGCCAGGTTGCCCGGCGGTCTCAGGTCCGCTTCCGGTCGCCGGCCGCCAGCAGCGCTCCGGGAAGTTCATGCCCTACCACCGACCTGGCCACACCGGCGGCGGCGATCGCCGCCTGCAGATCGATGCCAGTGTCGATCCCGCTGTCGGTGAGCAGATAAACCAGATCCTCGGTGGCGATGTTGCCGGTGGCGCCCGGCGCGAATGGGCAGCCGCCGAGTCCGCCGACGGAAGCGTCCAGCCGGGTGACGCCCGAACTGACCGCGGCATACGCGCTGGCCAGCCCGGCGCCGCGGGTGTTATGGAAATGCGCGCCTAAGGAGATGCCGCCGACCCGCGCACGCAGTGCCGTGATCAGGTCGACGACTCGCCGCGGGGTGGTGGTGCCAATGGTGTCGGCGATGGAGAGCCGGTCGACACCGGCTTGGCACGCCGCCGCGGCCACGGCGAGGACCCGGTCCGGGGAGACCGGCCCGGTAAACGGGCAATCCCATGCGGTCGCGATGATCACCTCGATCGAGGCGCCGACATCACGGACGATGCCGGTGATGTCGGGCAGCAAAGCGGTGGCCTCGTCGGTGCGGCGCCCGACGTTGGCCATGCTGAACTCATCGGACGCCGCCACCACATACTCGATCGATGTCAGCCCGGCGGCCACCGCCCGGGCCGCGCCGTTCGGGCTGGCGACCAGGGCGGAGAACTCCACGCCCGGGTAACGGTGAAGTTCAGCGGCCAGGTCGGCAGCGTCGGCCATCGCCGGCACCCGCGACGCCGACACGAAGGCACACACCTCGACCTCGGAGACCCCGGTCGCCACCACCGCATCGAGTAGTTCGAGTTTGGCCGACAGCGGGGCCGGTTTTTCGGTCTGCAGACCGTCGCGCAGCGACACTTCGCGAATGGTGACGTGCGACGGGATCGTCGTCACAGCACCCCCTCGTCGTGCAGCGATTCCAATTCTGCGGCTGCCTTGTGCAGCAGGCCGGCGTAAACGTCGTCGTTGTGCTGGCCGGGCCGAGCCGGTCCGGCGTTGCGGATCGCCCCCGGCGACCCGGAGAGCATCGGCACAATCCCCGGTCCGAGCACCGATCTTTGGGCGCCCTCGTCCCAGTGTTCGACGAGCATGTTGCGTGCCCGCAGTTGCGGATCGTTGACCACCTCGGCGACGGTGTTGATCGGGCCGGCGATCACCCCGGCGGCAGACAAGGTGTCGATGATGTCGGCCGGCTGCCGTTGGGCCGCCCAGTCTTCGATGATCGAGTCGAGTTCATCCTGGTTTCGCCCGCGGGCGGTGTGGCTGGCGAACCGCTGGTCATCGATGAGTTCGGGGCGACCCATCGCCTGGCACAGCCGGGCGAACACGGTGTCCTGGTTAGCGGCGATCACCACCCAGCTGCCGTCGGCGGCCGGGTAGATGTTCGACGGCGCGATGCCGTCCAGGCGGGTGCCGGACGGGCCGCGCACCACGCCGCCCACGTCGTAGTCCGGGATGGTGGATTCCTGGACGGCCAAACACGATTCGGTCAATGCCACATCGACGACCTGGCCGAGGCCGGTGACGGTGCGCCGGTAGAGCGCGGCCAGCGCGCCCTGCGCGGCGAACATGCCGGCCAGGCTGTCGCCCAG
>CAZPZQ010000458.1:2059-2343 GCA_964590745.1 uncultured Mycobacterium sp.
GCCATCCGGGGCGGCGGTTCGTCGGGGAACCCGTTCAGGTGGCGTAGTCCGCTGACCGCTTCGGCGACCGACGCATATCCCGCCCTGGCCGCGTCGGGTCCGGTCTGCCCGTAGCCGGATACCCGCACCAGGATGATGCCGGGGTTGCGGCGGCGCAGCACGTCATAGCCGAGGTCCCAGCGCTCCAGCGTGCCGGGGCGAAAGTTTTCTACGATGATGTCCGAGCGCTCCGTCAGCTCCAAGAACAGTTCCCGGCCCCGGCCGTTCCGCACGTCCAGCGTGAC
>CAZPZQ010000459.1:0-2335 GCA_964590745.1 uncultured Mycobacterium sp.
CGGCGGTGCTGAGTATGCCGTTTCGGCGGGATTGAACCGAGCTGCCGGTAATACGCCATAATTACTCCTCAGACGCAATCTTTGGACATGTCGTTCAGGTTTCCGCGCGCTTCTTGTTCCCGCTCGATCGCCTCGAACAAGGCCTTGAAGTTGCCGATGCCGAAGCCGAGTGAGCCGCGTCGTTCGATGAATTCGAAGAACACGGTGGGACGATCGCTGATCGGCTTGGTGAAGATCTGCAGCAGGTAGCCGTCTTCGTCTCGGTCAACCAGGATGCCTCGCTTCTGCAGTTCTTCGATCGGTACCCGCACCTGACCAATCCGCGCGCGCAATTGTGGGTCCTTGTAGTACGAGTCGGGGGCGGCCAGGAATTCGACACCCTCAGCGGCCATGTGATCCACCGCCGCAAGAATGTCATTTGTAGCCAGCGCGACGTGCTGAACGCCGGGGCCCTGGTAGAACTGGAGATACTCATCGATCTGCGAGCGCCTCCTGCCGATGGCCGGCTCATTGAGCGGGAACTTCACCCGACGATTGCCATTTGCGACGACTTTGGACATCAGGGCGGAGTAGTCGGTGGCGATGTCCTCGCCGACGAACTCTGCCATGTTGGTGAAGCCCATTACCTGGTTGTAGAAGGTCACCCAGTCGTCCATCTTGCCCAGTTCGACGTTTCCGACGACGTGGTCGATCGCTTGGAAGATGCGTTTTGGCGCACCATCCCGCTTCCGGCGAGTTGACCTGCACTCGACGTAGCCGGGCAGGTAGGGGCCACGGTAGCGAGAGCGGTCGATCAGCGAATGGCGGGTATCGCCGTAGGTTGCAATGGCTGCGATGCGGGCGGTGCCGTGCTCATCCGACACGTCGTAGGGTTCGTCGAGGATGGTTGCGCCCTTTGTCCGAGCATGGGCGATGCAGCGGTCCACGTCGGCAACCTCCAGACAGATGTCGATGACGCCGTCGCCGTGTTTGTGGTGATGCGCTACGAGATCGCTGTCAGGGCCGGCAGCGCCTTGGATGACGAATCGGGCTGCCCCGCTGCGCAATACGTACCCATGGTGGTCACGGTTACCCGTGGTCGGTCCGGTGTAGGCGACGAGTTCCATTCCGAAGGCCGACTGCAGAAAGTGTGCGCTCTGGGTGGCGTTGCCCACGACCCACACGACCGCACCCCAACCGTTGACCGGGAACGGATCGGCGGATGAGTCCTGTTCGACCGGGCCGACAAGCTGGTTCAACTGGTCAAGATCGAGGTTGTTGGAACTTTTGTCACTGGTGGCGCTGTCGTGAGTGCTCACCGGTAGTCCTTTCTGGAGGGCCGCCGAAGCGGTCAAGGATTCCTCAAACGGGCGGCGGTTCGACGTCCTGTGAGATGACCAAAGCCGATCAACCCAAGGTAGTCAAGATGACCTAAGGAAGCTGGCCTATCTGGTCTATACAACTAGCAATATGAGATGATTCCTATACTATGTGTATAGTATTTCACTCGACGGTGGAGAGGTTAGATGGCCGTGCAAGACGTGGCACTCGATGCGTTGGATCTCGCGTTACTCCGAGCGATGCATCGACATCCGCGGGCCGGTGCACTTGAACTGTCTCGGCACCTGCGCGTCGCACGAGCTACAGTGCAGGCTCGGCTGCGTAAACTCGAGGACGTCGGCGTCATCGCCGGCTACGCACCTCAAATTGATGTAGCAGCAGCCGGTTTCGGGGTGTTGGCTTTCGTGACCTTGGAAATCGCGCAGGGCGCCCTTGACGCCGTGCAGGGTGAGTTGGAGAAGATCCCCGGTGTGATCGAGGCCTTCGCGACGAGTGGCTCCGGTGATATGCTGTGCAGGGTCGCCGCAGTGTCCCATGAGGGACTACAAGAGGTGTTGATTCAGCTCAATCGCTCCTCCGCGGTTGCCAGGTCGACGAGTGTAATCGCGCTATCAGAGGTGGTGCCGTACCGGTCGATGCCACTGCTAGAGACGTTGAACCTGCAGCGCTCGAGCAAAGCACCGGCCTATCGGCACGCAAGCGGCCGTCGGCGCTAGCTAGCCCAGCCATTCCGCGGGCACAGAGGCCTACTTCCACGGGTTCAGCATTCGACGTGGTTTACCGGCACGTTCACCGCAAGCCCACCGGTGGAGGTTTCTTTGTATTTCGCGCTCATGTCGCGGCCGGTGGCACGCATGGTGGCGATGACCTCGTCAAGGCTGACGCGGTGGGTGCCGTCGCCGCGCAGTGCCATTCGTGCGGCGTTGATCGCCTTGCCAGCCGAGATGGCGTTGCGTTCGATGCAGGGGATCTGCACCAGGCCGCCGATCGGGTCGCAGGTCAGGCCGAGGTTGTG
>CAZPZQ010000460.1:0-2328 GCA_964590745.1 uncultured Mycobacterium sp.
GTGTACGCCGACCAGACACCAGACTTCCCGCTGCCATTCACCTACCCCCCGTTCGCGGCGATCTTGTTCTATCCGCTGCACCTGTTGCCGTTCGGCCTGGTCGCGTTCCTCTGGCAGATTGGGACGATAGCGGCGCTGTACGGGGTGGTTCGGATCAGCCAGCGTTTGCTGGGTGGGTCGGCCGGTTGCAGACGGCGCACCGCCATGCTGTGGACCGGGGCCGCCATCTGGGTCGAACCGCTGCGCAGCACCTTCGACTACGGGCAAGTCAACGTGTTATTGGTGCTGGCGGTGTTGAGCGCGGTGCACAGCAGGCGATGGTGGATGTCCGGTCTGCTGGTCGGTGTGGCCGCCGGGGTGAAGCTGACTCCGGCGATCGTCGGCGTCTACTTCGCCGGGGTCCGGCGGTGGGCGGCCGTGGTGTTCTCGGCGGTAGTCTTCGCGGCCACCGTCGCGGTGTCGATCTGGGTGACCGGCGATCAGACGCGGCGTTACTTCACCGAGTTGCTCGGAGACGCTGACCGGGTCGGACCGGTCGGGACGTCGTTCAACCAGTCTTGGCGTGGCGGTATCTCTCGAATCCTCGGCCATGACGCCGGCTACGGTCCGTTGGTCTTGAGCGCGATCGCGGCCACAGCGCTGCTGGCGATGCTGGCGTGGCGGGCCCTGAGTGCCGGCCGCACCGAATCGGACCCACTGGGGCTGTTGCTGGTGGTCGAACTTTTCGGCCTGCTGGCATCACCGATTTCCTGGACGCACCATTGGGTGTGGTTGGTGCCGTTGATGGTTTGGCTGATCCACGGACCGCTGGCCGAACGCGTCGGTGCCCGGATACTGGGCTGGAGTTGGCTGACGTTGACCATGGTCGGGGTGCCATGGTTGCTGAGCTTCGCTCAACCGAGCATTTGGCAGGGCGAGCGTCCTTGGTATCTGGCCTGGGCCGGCCTGGTCTATATCGTGGCAGCGCTGGGCACGCTGAGCTGGGTTGCGGCCACCGGCCGTAACCGCGCGCCGAGCACGGAGCGCTCGCCAACGTCCCCCGCGGCCGTCACGCCGGTCTGATCTTTCGCCGTCAACCGGCCAGGATTCCGTCGATGTCGTGCGCCATCGCCACGTCGTTTTCGGTAATACCGCCTGCCGAATGCGTCACCAACGCGAACGTCACGGTCCGCCAACGGATATCGATGTCCGGGTGATGGTCTTTCGCCTCGGCGTGCTCGGCCACTCGACGCACCGCGTCAATCCCGGCCAGGAAGCTCGGAAACTTGACCGAGCGACGCAACGCCCCGCCGGCGTGCTCCCAGTCGCTGAGGTCGGCGAGCGCCGCGCTCACTTGTTCATCGGTTAACACGGCCATGCCTCGACCCTACGCCGCGCGTTCGGCCGGACCTCATCTCCGGGGGTTCTGCACCTGCTGGTCAGTCGACGCCGCCAACTGGGCGGGCGTCGGCCCGGGGCGGCTGTAGGCGCTATCGATGAGCGGACGCTGTTCGAGGTCAAGCTGGTCGGCCTCGCCGCTGCGCCCGGACGCTCGCAGTCGGCTGTTGAGCGGCAGCTGCTGGGTCGGGATCAAGACCGCGGTGATGTTGCCTCGAGTTGTCACCACGTTGGCCGGATCCTCGATGCGGGCATCGACGTAGTCGTGGATGGTGACCGCACCCTGCTGAGCGTTCTGCATGGCCAGCTGGTAGTTGGGGGAGGTGGCGATGGTGGGAAAGTCACTCCATCCGTCGTATTGCCGAGCCACCAAGGTCACCGGGTTCGCAATGTCGGCGGGAATGCCCTGACGAACAGCGACGAGCTGGTCATTGCGCGCAAACGTGTCGCCCAATAACACGAACCGCACCCCGGGTGGGGGTGTGTGCTGAGCCAGATAGAGCGAGATCACTTGGGAGCCGAGGCTGAACCCGAGCACGGTGTCGCCTGGCCGCAGCGGAGTATTGGCTAACGCCGCGACTCCGGCGTCGTTGTGCAGGCCGTCAGCGGGGTAGGGCACTTTGACGCAGGGACATAGCCTGCCGCCCAACTGGAGTTGGGTCTGCGACATGGTAATGCCCATGACCCCGTCGAAGTCCCACGGCTCGACGGTGTAGGTGACAGCGTCGGCCTTGGCGTGGGCGGGATTCACCATGGGCGCCGCGATGGTGCTCGCCATCACCACCGCCAAGCCTTTGGCAAGGCCACGCATGGCTCGCCGCCCCGCCGTCTCACTGTTGACCACTGCGACTGCAAACTACCCGGTGATCGGTCGATTAACTCGGACCGACACCGAATGGCGGCCGGCGCATTCTGAGCTGTCGACTCTGCGGCCACCACGCACGCCACTCG
>CAZPZQ010000461.1:0-2325 GCA_964590745.1 uncultured Mycobacterium sp.
CCGGCCGCGACGAGGCCACCGGCAAGGCCGAGCTGAGCCTGTTTGTGGTACCCACCGACGCGACCGGTCTGCGCGCCGACCGGCTCGAGGTGGCCGCGCAGATCCCGGACCGGCAGTTCACCCTGTTCTACAACGACGTCCGGGTGCCGGCCTCCGCCCTGGTCGGTGACGAGGGGGCGGGACTGCGGCTGCTGTTCGACGGTCTGAACCCGGAGCGCATCACCGCCGCCGCGCTGTGCGTGGGCATCGGCCGGTACGCCGTGCAAGCCGCCGCGCGCTACACCTCCGAGCGGTCGGTGTGGGGGGCACCGCTGGCCACCCACCAAGGCGTGGCGCACCCGCTGGCGAAGGCAGCCATCGACGTCGAACTCGCCGCCCTGATGCTGGCCAAGGCCGCCTGGCTGCACGACCGTCACGAACCGGCCGGCGAGGCCTCCAACATGGCCAAGTACGCCGCCGCCGAAGCTGCGGTGGCCGCGGTAGACGCGGCGATCCAGGCCCACGGCGGCAATGGGCTGTCCGCAGAGTTCGGGCTGGTGCCGCTGTACGGGATGGCGCGGCTGCTGCAGATCGCCCCGGTGAACCGGGAGATGGTTCTGAACTACATCGCCGCGCACACCCTGGGCATGCCCCGGTCGTACTGAGCCTGAATCCACCGATCTGTTGGGGGATCGTCGGCGCGTCTGATGCGGGAGGGTGCTCCTGACCTGGACGATCACGGTTACCACGCCGGTGAAGGTTCAGAGTCGAAGGAGCACCCTCTTGGTGTCGAAGTCTTGCATGCTGGATCGTGTCGATGTCCGCGCTGATGATGAGAACGGCGTGTCGGGTGCCGGGCTGCTGGTCGCGGCCACGTTGGGACAGCGGCTCGGACTGCCTGAGTTGCTGCGTGAGGGGGTCACGGTCCCGGGCAGCCTGGGCGCCAATCCCGATGCCAAGTGCCTGACCGTGATCCACTCCTTGCTAGCTGGCGCGGACTGCATCGATGATGTCAATGCTCTGCGTGCTGGCTCGACCGGGGCGGTGCTTGGTCATCGGGTCGCAGCGCCCTCGACGGTGGGATCGTTCCTGCGTGTGTTCGGGTTCAACCACGCCCGACAACTGGACGCGATCTCGCGTGAGTTGCTCGCGCGGGCAGTCACGGCTGGAGCGCATCGGGATATCGCGCAGTCGGTGACGGTCGATATCGACTCCACGCTGTGTGAGACCTACGGGCTGGACAAGGACGGTGCCCGGGAGGTGATGCGGACCGGCCGCCGCGGCTATCACCCGCTGCTAGCGGTCATCGCCGGTAGCGGCGACGTCGCTCACGCCCGGCTGCGACGTGGCCGGTCCAACGACGCCACCGCGGCGCCGGTGTTCATCTCCGAGACCATCTCTCGACTGCGTGGTGCCGGCGCGACCGGGGAGGTCGTACTTCGCGCCGACTCTGGGTTCTACCTGCATGGTGTGGTGGCGGCCTGTCGGGCCGCTGACGTCCGGTTCTCGGTGACTGCTCGGATGATCGGACGGCTGCGGGGCGCAATCGAAGCGATCCCTGAGCAGGCTTGGACGCCGATCGACTACTTCCTACCTGGTGCCGGGGTCGCTGAGATCAGCTGGACGCCCTTCACCCAAGACGAACACGGCCACGACCGGACCGATGCGGTCCCGGTGCGACTGATCGTGCGACGCACTCCACCCACCGAAGCGTTGGCACGAAACCGCGGCCAGGATCCGCTGTTCCCGATCTTCGACTACCACCCGCTGATCACCGACCGGCCCGGTCCGATGATCGAGATTGAGGCCGATCACCGTCGCCACGCCGAGGTCGAGCTGACCATTCGCGACCTCAAGTACGACATGGGCATGAGCCACTTCCCGACCAAGAGCTTCGGCGGCAACGCCGCCTGGCTGATCCTGAACACCATCGCCCACAACCTCACCCGCTGGACTGCCCGGCTCGGCCTGGAGGCCGGGCGCGTGATGACGAAGAAGATCCGTTGCAGGATCTACAACGTCGCTGGGCGCCTGGTCCGCACCGGGCGACACGTGATCTTGCGCCTGCCTCGCCGATGGCCGTGGGCCGGACAGATCACCGCCGCGCTCGAAAGACTCCGAGCAATCCCGGCCGTCAGCGGCTGACCAGACCCCAAACCGCCCCTACGACCCGAGGACCAGGACAAGCCGGCAGACCGGCAGATCAACCCTGCCCACAACACCAACAATTCCAACAATCCACCGATCCAGCACCGGAAAGCTCAATCCACACCCCCATCGGTGGATTCAGGCTCAGGCGAGCGGCGCATGAGCGCGAACCCGCATGCCAACGGAGGGCTGCTGTTG
>CAZPZQ010000462.1:0-1887 GCA_964590745.1 uncultured Mycobacterium sp.
GCGCACCGGGTGGCGTTCTACGAGGAGTACGCCCGCGCCGACGCGCCGGACAAGGTCAACCACTTCGGCGAGGAACTGCTGGGTCCGACGCTCATCGCGTTCGGCACACCGGCGCAGCAGCGGCGGTTCCTGCCGAGGATTCGCGACGTCACAGAGCTGTGGTGTCAGGGCTACTCCGAACCGGGGGCCGGCAGCGATCTGGCCAACGTGTCGA
The DNA here is from genome assembly GCA_964590745.1 of uncultured Mycobacterium sp. GTDB lineage: Bacteria > Actinomycetota > Actinomycetes > Mycobacteriales > Mycobacteriaceae > Mycobacterium. The sequence goes on from CAZPZQ010000462.1 coordinate 215, forward strand.
CCACCGCTGTGCTTGACGGCGGCCAGTGGGTGATCAATGGACAGAAGGTGTGGACGTCGCTGGCGCACCTGTCGCAATGGTGTTTCGTACTCGCCCGCACCGAGAAGGGCTCCCGGCGGCACGCCGGTTTGTCGTATCTGTTGGTGCCGCTAGACCAGCCCGGGGTCCAGATCCGGCCGATCGTGCAGCTGACCGGGACCTCGGAGTTCAACGAAGTGTTCTTCGACGACGCCCGCACCGACGCCGATCTGGTGGTCGGTGCGCCCGGCGACGGCTGGCGGGTGGCGATGGGCACCCTCACCTTCGAACGCGGCGTGTCCACCCTGGGGCAGCAGATCCGTTATGCCCGCGAGCTTTCCGCTCTGGCATCGCTCGCCGAACGCAATGGCGCCGCGGAGGACCCGTTGATCCGGGAGCGGTTGACCCGGGCCTGGGTCGGGCTGCAGACGATGCGGTCTTATGCGCTCGCCACTATGGATGCCGAGCAGCCCGGGCAAGACAACGTCTCGAAACTGTTGTGGGCGAACTGGCATCGCGGGCTAGGTGAGCTGGCCATGGATGTGATCGGGGCGGCGAGCATGGTTTCGCCCGGCGGCGAGTTCGATGAATGGCAGCGGTTGTACCTGTTCACCCGTGCCGACACCATTTACGGCGGATCCAATGAGATCCAACGCAACATCATCGCCGAACGGGTGCTCGGGCTGCCCCGGGAGGCCAAGGGATGACCCGGATGGTCGCTCCGAAAGAGATTGCCGGACACGGTCTGCTGGCCGGCCGGGTGGTTGTCGTGACGGCCGCGGCTGGGACCGGGATCGGGTCGGCAGTCGCCCGGCGGGCACTGGCCGAGGGCGCCGACGTCGTCGTCTCGGATCAGCACGAGCGACGCCTCGGTGAGACCCGTGACGAACTCGCCGCGCAGGGGCCGGGCCGGGTGGAAAGCGTGGTATGCGACGTGACATCGACGGCGCAGGTAGACGCGTTGATCACCACCGCCGCAGCGCGGATGGGCCGGATCGACGTGCTGGTCAACAACGCCGGCTTAGGCGGGCAGACCCCGGTGATCGAGATGACCGACGAGGAATGGGACCGGGTGCTCAACGTGACGTTGACGTCGGTGCTGCGGGCCACTCGGGCGGCACTGCGTTATTTCCGGGACTGCGGACACGGTGGGGCGATCGTCAACAATGCCAGCGTGCTGGGCTGGCGAGCCCAGCATTCCCAGGCGCACTATGCCGCGGCCAAGGCCGGCGTGATGGCGCTGACCCGGTGCAGTGCGATCGAAGCCGTCGAATACGGGGTGCGGATCAACGCCGTATCGCCCAGCATCGCCCGGCACAAGTTCCTGGAGAAGACCAGTTCCACGCAGTTGTTGGACCGGCTGGCCGAAGCCGAAGCGTTCGGCCGGGCGGCCGAGCCCTGGGAAGTGGCCGCCACCATCGCGTTCCTGGCCAGCGACTACTCCAGTTACCTAACCGGAGAAGTGATCTCGGTTTCCAGCCAGCATCCATGACAGCCATGACGCGCCGCGACGAACTGCTGGGCCTGGCGGCCACCATGATGGCCGAGCGGGGACTGCGCGCCACCACCGTGCGCGACATCGCCGACGCCGCCGGCATCTTATCCGGCAGCCTGTATCACCACTTCTCGTCCAAGGAGGAGATGGTCGACGAGGT
>CAZPZQ010000462.1:1897-2321 GCA_964590745.1 uncultured Mycobacterium sp.
GGAGCGGCTCAAGGGGTTGTTCCTGGCGTCGTTCGACGCCATCGAGCACCGGCACGCTCAGGTCGTCATCTATCAGGACGAAGCCAAGCGGCTGTCATCGCAGCCCCGGTTCTCCTACCTCGAAGAGCGCAACAAAGAACAGCGTAAAATGTGGGTCGACGTGCTGCAGCAGGGCATCGTGCAGGGTTGCTTGCGGCCCGACCTCGACGTTGATCTGGTTTACCGCTTCATCCGCGACACCACCTGGGTCTCGGTGCGCTGGTATCAGCCCGGCGGGCCGCTCACCGCTGAACAGGTTGGCCGACAATACCTCGCGATCGTCCTCGGCGGCATCACCAGAGAAGGAGTTTGAAATGACTGCAACGTCCCCGGCCTACGTCATCGACGCAGTCCGGACCGCAATCGGCAAGCGCAACGGGTCGCT
>CAZPZQ010000463.1:0-2319 GCA_964590745.1 uncultured Mycobacterium sp.
GCCGCCGTCGCCGCCGTCGCCGCCGGCACCGCCGTTGCCCCACAACCAGCCGCCGGCCCCGCCGACACCGCCGATACCGCCGTCGCCGCCGAACTGGCCGTCGGTGCCATCGCCGCCGTCGCCGCCGTTGCCGAACAAAAACGCCGCATTACCCGCGGTACCCGGCGCCCCGTCGATCGGTGCTGGATCACCCACGCCGGCCGCGGCGGCATGGACCCCCGACACCCCGGAAGCCACCCCGCCGGCATCGCCGCCGTCGCCGATCAACCAGCCCGCGTTGCCACCATCGCCGCCGTAGTAGCCGTCGCCGCCATCACCGAACAACAACCCACCAGCCCCACCATCGGGATGCGCCGCGGTGCCCGCGGCACCATCACCGATCACAAACTGGCCCGCCAGCGCGTTGATCACACCGTCGACCTGTTGACCCAGCGGGCTAGAAATCCAGTCCTCGATCGCGGTGTGCACCGGGATGTAGACGTTCTGGTCAAACCAGGTATCCAGCGACACCGTGCTCGCGCTCAGGTCGGGGTCCAGCCACGCACCCCACCCGCCGGGGTCGACGCCATCAGCGGGGATGACAGCCGGTACCGACGTGAGCAACGGCTCGATCAGGTCGGCCAACCAACCCGCCTCATCGGCACACCCCGGCGGGGCAACTGCCAGCGGGGCCAACCCGAAAACCACGAACGCCCCCGCAGCCGTGCCCGCACCCATCCCCCGACGCCGACGCGTCGCGCCTTTACCCGACCCAGCAATGCGCTTCATACCGCGCCGACCAGCCATCACCGCGTCTCCTCACCCGTCACCCAACCCGCTAATCGAAAAAACTAGGCCGGTCACCGGTCGCGGCGATACAGGGTTTTCCCTACACCTTTCTCAGACACCGAGGATGTGGACGCCGCTTCCGGCCAGGGCAGCTGTGGGATTCGACGAGCCGATGCCGACGTAGAATCCATCGCTGATCAGCCATTAACCCCGGAAAGGCCGGATATGCCGGGGCGTCGTCGCCGGTTCCGGTGGCAGTCGCGCCACCGCCGGTTGGCGGAGTCCGGGCAGGGAGGGTCAAACCGCCATTGCCGCCGTTGCCGCCGTTGGCGTTTCCTGCTCCGCCAGGTGGTTCCCTCGGTGCGGTTGGCGCTGGGGTCACAACGTTCGGCCGCCGATGTGGCGGTGCTGGACCCGCCGCGCCGCGGCGGGGCGGGAGGTGATCGCGACGTACCGGCCGCGGTACCGCTACCTGCTGGACAAATCCGCTGCCTACCGCATCCATGTCGGTGCGGTCCGGTCCCGGTTGGAGCCACTGATGGAGCGTGGACTGCTGGCACGGTGTGGTCTCACCGATCTTGAGTTCGGTGTTTCCGTGCGATCTCTTGACGAGCATCGTGCCCTGGGCATCTTGCGACGCGACGCGCTGGAATATCTCACCACACCTGACAGCGTGTGGGACCGCACCTGGGAAGTGCAGGAAGCGCTGACCGAGGGGGGATTGCATCGCTCGGTTAAGGTGCCGGACCTAATCATCGCTGCCCTGGCCGAGCATCATGGCGTCGTTGTCATGCACTACGACCACGACTTCGACCGCACCGCCGCCATCACCGGCCAGCCTGTTGAAGGGGTCGTCCCCGTCGGGTCGCTCTAAGCCGGTCGGTTTGAGCGACGCCGATGCCCGAGCGGCGGGACCCCGCAATTTCGGCGGCGTCGCGCCTGCCGCGCTGAAGGGCCCAGCAGCGCGCCGGGATCTCGGCGAGCAGCACCACTGCGACGACGGTATCCGGTGAGGAAGCGGGCGAAGGCTCGTCGGGTGCTCAGCGTCGGCTGGATAGGTCTAGGCAGTTGTTCACCACGGTGCGCCCTTCGCGCACTGTCGCCAGGTGCCGGCTCAACTGGTCACGTAGCTCCCGAACACCGATCTCCACACCAACCGCCTCGAAGATGCCCATTTTTTCTGACAGGGTTATAGGCACAGAATGATCGGGTTGTGGGACGGTGTGGCCGATCACCACAACTGTTACCGGATTAGGTGACGCCGCTGTTGATTTTGGCCGTGGCTACCAACAAGATTCAGTTCCTCGAACGCTATGTTTTGCAGACGGTCGATCTCGGCGTGCAACGCGTGGAGGTTGGGTCAACCCAGCACGAAGTAGCGCAGCCACAAATACAGCGCTGAAAGAGCCACCGAGACGACGGTGACCACGATGCCCTTGCGGGTGAACTCCCAAAACGAGATGGGATTGTCGGCGCGGCGGGCGATTCCGAGCATCACCACGTTGGCGCTGGCCCCGATGGCGGTCATGTTGCCGCCGAAGTCCGCGCCGA
>CAZPZQ010000464.1:0-2314 GCA_964590745.1 uncultured Mycobacterium sp.
GCGGCGTCGTTCCAAGAGACCACTCGGGTGCTGACCGATGCGGCGATCAACTGCCGCAGCGACCGGCTGCAGGGGCTGAAGGAAAACGTGATCATCGGCAAGCTGATTCCGGCCGGCACCGGGATCAACCGGTACCGCAACATCACTGTGGAGCCGACCGAAGAGGCCCGAGCCGCGGCGTACACCATCCCGTCGTATGAGGACCAGTACTACAGCCCGGACTTCGGCGCCGCCACCGGTGCCGCGGTTCCGTTGGACGACTACGGCTACAGCGACTACCGCTAGGTCTTTCCGACGCCGAGCGTGTACTGAGGGCGAGGTTTTCGCGGGATTCTCGTCGCCAGTGCACGTTCGGCGGGGGATACAGTGGCATCGTGCTGATCGGTGCGCATGTAAGTCCGCAGGATCCGCTGGCCGCGGCCGAAGCCGACGGCGCCGACGCGGTGCAGATCTTCCTGGGCAACCCGCAAGGCTGGAAGGCGCCCAAGCCGCGCGACGACGCCGCCCGGCTGCGGGCGGCGGCGCTGCCGATTTACGTACACGCGCCGTACCTGGTCAACGTCGCCTCGCCGAACAATCGCGTGCGCATCCCGTCGCGCAAGATCCTGCAGCAGACCTGTGACGCCGCGGCGGATATCGGCGCGGCCGGGGTGGTGGTGCACGGCGGCTACGTCACCGCCGACGACGCCGACCTGTCGGCCGGTTTCGCCCGCTGGCGCAAAGCACTCGACCGACTGGACACGACCGTGCCGGTTTACCTGGAGAACACCGCCGGCGGCGACCATGCCATCGCCCGACACTTCGATACCATCGCCCGGCTGTGGGAGCACATCGGCGACACCGGAATCGGTTTCTGCCTGGACACCTGCCACACCTGGGCGGCCGGTGAACCGCTGCACGAGGCGGTGGACCGGATCACCGCCATCACCGGGCGGATCGACCTGGTGCACTGCAACGACTCCAAAGACGCATCCGGCTCCGGCCGGGACCGGCACGCCAACATCGGCACCGGCCAGATCGACCCGGAGTTACTGGTCGACGTCGTGAAAGCCGCCGGCGCGCCGGTGATCTGCGAGACCGCCGAGGAGGGCCGCAAGGCCGACATCGCGTTCCTCAAAGAACGGGTCGGCTAACCCTGCCGCGCCCACACGCGGCCGAAGCTCACTGGATTCGGATGTTCGCCTCCAGTTTTCGCAGCCGGTGTTCTTCGGTGGTGCGCGGTAAGCCTCGAGCCAGTGGTGCAGCTTGGTCACCGCGGCGATCGGCAACCGCTCCCACCACGGTTGGTGACATCGCCCGTCGGGGGGAATCGGCCATCTCGGACGTTTCGCCGAGCGTTATCGCGAGGCGTATACCGAGAGCCCGCATGTGACCCTGCACCGTTAGCGGATATCATTACATCGCTTGTGCAACTGTCGTGAAAATGTAACACTGGGTCCATGTCGGACACCCATGTCGTCACCAATCAGGTCCCTCCGCTGGAGGGCTACAACCCGGCGTCGTCGCCCGTCCTCATCGAAGCGCTGATCCGCGAAGGCGGGCAGTGGGGCGTCGACGAGGTCACCGAGCTGGGCGCGATCTCCGGCTCCAAACAGGCCCAGCGCTGGGGCGAACTGGCCGACCGTAACCGGCCGATCCTGCGCACCCACGACACCATCGGCAACCGCATCGACGAGGTGGAGTACGACCCGGCTTATCACGAGCTGATGCGCACTGCGATCGAACACGGACTGCACGCCGCCCCGTGGGCCGATTCCCGTCCGGGCGCCCACCTGGTGCGCGCCGCCAAGACCGGGGTGTGGACCGTCGAGCCGGGGCACATGTGTCCGATCTCGATGACCTACGCCATCGTGCCGGCGCTGCGGTACAACCCCGAGCTGGCCAAGACCTACGAGCCGCTGCTGACCAGTCGCAGCTACGACCCGGAACTGAAGGTGCCGACGACGAAAGTCGGTGTGACCGCGGGCATGTCGATGACTGAGAAGCAGGGCGGCTCCGACGTGCGGGCCGGCACCACCCGGGCGGTGCGGGGCGCTGACGGCAGCTACCAGCTGACCGGGCACAAGTGGTTCACCTCAGCGCCGATGTGCGACATCTTCCTGGTGCTGGCTCAGGCGCCCGGCGGGCTGAGCTGCTTCTTCTTGCCCCGGGTGCTGCCGGACGGCACCCGCAACCCGATGCGGCTGCAGCGGCTGAAGAACAAGCTCGGCGATCACGCCAACGCCTCCAGCGAGGTGGAATACGACGGCGCCACGGCGTGGCTGGTCGGCGAGGAGGGCCGCGGCGTATCGGTCATCATCGAAATGGTCAACCT
>CAZPZQ010000465.1:0-2307 GCA_964590745.1 uncultured Mycobacterium sp.
GCCGGCGGGGACGGCGGTGCCGGCGGCGCGGGCGGTGCCGGCGGCAGCGGCGGCAATGGCGGCGACGGCGGTGATGCCGTCGACGATGGAACACCCGGACAGGGCGGTGACGGTGGCTCCGGCGCGGCTGGCGGCACCGGCGGCCCCGCCGGTACTGGCAGCCCCAACGGCCAGCACGGTGGGCCCGGCGCCGCGGGCGCCGACGGGCAGCCCGGCCAGGCCGGTCAGCCGGCCAGCTAGCACGGGCGGGACAGCCACCTGCAAATTGCCCCTCACCACGGTCGTCGGGCCCGAGCACGGCTCGGCGACCGTGGTCATGTCGGTATGGTCAAGCGCAACGATCACCACCACGGTTGAGGTCACCAAATGCCCGCGCTGACAGCGCCCGCCGCGCACACCCTGGTGGACCTGTTGCGTCAGCAGGTCGACCGCCATCCGGACAAGGTCGCCTTCCGGTTCTCCTACCACGGCGACGGCGCAGACGAGCGCACGCTGACCTATCGCGAACTCGACCTCAAGGCCCGGGCCATCGCGGCGAACCTGCAACATCGGGGCGCCGCCGGCGAGCGGGTGCTGGTGTTCTGCCGTCCCGGCCTGGACAGCATCGCCGGCTTCTTCGGCTGTGTCTACGCCGGCGCGATCGCCGTGCCGGTACACGAGCGACTGGCACCGCGACTGTCCGCGGTCATCCCCGATGCGCAAGCCGGCTTCGCGTTGGCCGCCCCGGAGATGCCGGCGAACATCAAGACCGCGGTGGACACCCTGATCGGGTGGATCGATGACCCGCCGTTGCGCTGGTGCGGTACCGACGCTGCCGTCACCGACGCGGAAAACTGGCTGCCGCCCGACGTCGACGCCGGCGCCACCGCGATGATCCAGTACACCTCGGGGTCGACCCGCTCACCGAAGGGCGTGCTGCTCACCCACCGCAACCTACTGCACAACCTGGCGGCCATCCAGCGGATGTGGGGCGGCGACGAGCACACCGTCGCGGTGTGGTGGATGCCACCGCATCACGACATGGGCCTCATCGGCGGACACCTCGCGATGCTCTACGTTGGGTGCACCACGGTGTCCATGTCGCCGAGCGCATTCATCCAGCGCCCGATGCGGTGGCTGGAGGCCATCTCCCGGCATCGTGCCACGCTGACGGCCGGGCCGAACTTCGCCTTCGACCTGTGCGTGGAACGCAGCACCGCCGAAGAGCGTGCAGCCCTGGATCTATCCAGCCTGACTACGGTGTGGAACGGCGCCGAGCCGGTGCGTGCCGCGACGCTGGCGGCATTCGCCGACGCCTTCGCCCCGGCGGGTTTTCGACTAGAGGCGTTCTGCCCGGTGTACGGGCTGGCCGAGGCCACCGTGCTGGTGTCGGGCGGGTCGGGTGCGGCGGTGCCGGGGGTTCGTTACGTCGACCGCGGCGCGCTGAGCGAGGACCGCATTGTGGACATCGCCGCGGAAAGCCCCGGTGCCGCACCGATTGTGGGTTGCGGTCAGCCTCAGGGCGGCCTCGACGTGGTCATCGTCGACCCGATTACTCACCGGCCGTGCGAACCGGATCGGGTCGGTGAGATCTGGATCGCCGGGCCCAGCGTCGCTCCCGGTTATTGGGAGCGGCCGGAGGAGACCGAGCAGAATTTCTCGGCATTCCTGTCCGAGACCGCAGGTGCGCACGGGCCGTTCCTACGCACCGGGGACCTGGGTTTCCGCTGCGCAGGTGAGCTTTTCATCACCGGGCGGGTCAAAGATCTCGTGGTCATCGATGGGCACCACTACTACCCAAATGACATCGAGGCCACCGTGCAGGCCTGCCACCCAGGACTGCTGTCCGGACGGGGCGCGGTGTTTACCGTCCCACCGAAATCCGGTGGCGCTGAACAGCTCGTTGTGGTCCAAGAGGTCGCCCTGCCCCGGATCGGGGAGCTCGACATACGCGATATCGTCGATGCCATTCAAGCCGCAATCATCGAATACCATGGCATCCAAGCTGATTCGGTGCTCTTCGTGCAGAAGATGCGGATTCCCACCACCTCGAGCGGCAAGATCCAGCGCGGTGCATGTCGTGCACAAGTCCTCGACCACAGCCTGGACACGCTTGCCGAATGGCACGCACCGGCACCGCCCACCCCGGCCCGGAACCTTGCGGAGGCGGAATTGGCCGAGACCATCAAAGTCGCAGCGGCGCGCCGACAGCGGGCGTCGCGGCGAGACTGACCGGCGTCAAAGCCGAACCGGTGGCGTTGATCCTGTCGGGCTGGCCGGCAGCTCGGCGGGTCCGCGACACCCCGGCGTGCCGCGGCTCAACTAGCC
>CAZPZQ010000466.1:0-2305 GCA_964590745.1 uncultured Mycobacterium sp.
ACCCGCACGGGCCCACCCACCCGGCCAACCTGCGTTGCCTATGCCGAAAACATCAGCGGGCTGACAATCTACACTCTAGGTTATGCGCGCAGCTTTGTACACAAGAATCTCCTTAGACCGGGCGGGCCAGCAGCTCGGCGTCCAGCGCCAGCGCGACGATTGCCGCGCCCTGGCCGACCAGCTCGGCTGGCAGGTCACGGCCGAGTACGACGACAACGACCGCTCCGCGACCAGCGGTAAGCCCCGCCCCGGCTTCGAGGCGCTGCTTGATGCGATGAAGAACGGCGACGTTGACGCGGTCATTGCCTGGCACCCCGACCGGCTGTATCGGAAGCTGTCGGACCTGAGCCGGCTGCTCGACGTCGCCAAGGGGGTGGAGTTCAGAACTGTGACTGCCGGGGAGTTGGACCTATCGACCCCGACCGGCCGCATGGTCGCGTCCATCATGGGTTCCGTGGCGACTGCCGAGGTTGAGCACAAGAGCGAGCGGCAACGTCGGGCGGCGCAGCAGCTCGCCGAGCGGGGCGTGCCGAAGTGGCGCAAAGCGTTCGGCTACGTCGATGCCGGTGGCGACCGCCGGGAGCTGGACCCGGTAACCGCACCGCTGGTCAAACAGGCCTACGCCGACATCATCGCCGGAGCGAGTCTCAACGACGTGTGTCAGACGTGGAATCGTGCCGGTGCGACGACACTCACCGGCAAGCCGTGGACCGCTCCGCAGCTCTCTACGTTCCTACGCAAGCCCCGCAATGCGGGGCTCCGCACCTACCAGGCCGACCGTGGCCCAGCTGACCGTGACAGCATCATCGGGCCGGGTGCCTGGCCGGCCATCGTGGATGAAGAGACATTCTGGGCGGCGCAGCGGGTACTGGAGGCCGATGGACGCAAGCCGGGGCGGAAAACCGTGCGGCAACATCTGCTGACCGGCATGTTGACGTGCGGCAAGTGCGGTGGCTCGATGTCGGCCGCGTGGGCGATGGTGGCGACCGGCAACAAGCCGGGACGGCCGAAGGCGGGCGAGGTCAAGCCGCCGAAGAAGCGCGAGCATCGAATTATCTACGGCTGCAAGGGCTGTCACGGCATCTCTATCCGCGCCGAGCAAGTCGAGCCCATCATCTACGCGCTGGTCGCCGGACGACTTGCCCAGGCCGACGCGGTAGGCCTGCTCAGGGCCGAGCACGACACCGCCGAGGCCGAGCAGATCCGGCGCGAGCTGGCGACGTTGCGCGGCGAACTCGATGCCATCGGCGAAGAGCGCGCCGATGGACTGCTCACCGGACGGCAGGCACAGATAGCGACCCGCCGGATACAGGCCCGCATCGACGCACTCGAAGTCCGCGCGCATGACGCCGAACGCGTGCGCGTATTCGACGGAATCCCGCTCGGCACAGCCGATGTCGAGGATGCGGTTCTAAAGCTGTCGCCCGACCGGTTCCGGACCATCATGGATGTGCTCATGCGGGTGACTATCGCAGCAACAGGCAAGACGGGCAACATGTTTAGGCCGGAACGAGTGCAGGTGGAGTGGCGATGAGTGTAACGCCGACGATTACGGTGGAATGCGATAGCCCACGTCATGCGCGTGGAAAAGTCGCGAAAGTCGCTGTGTATCTGCGAAATCCGGCAGACGGTAGATGGTTTCGGACCGTCGGAAATCGAGGTCGGGCGTGGGAAAGACGCAAGGCGTCCCGGTCGGGTGCAGCCCTGGGCGAGAAGCTGACGGCGATGCTTGCGCCGGATGCCGATACGGCGGTGTGCAAGCTGTGTGGCGCGCAGGTCCGGAACTGGTCTGACGCAGAACTCCGGCCAGTCCTCGACAGTGTTTACCACGCAGGAGAGCGCGCTATCACCATCAGACGTCTTAATGCGTTAGTATCCAACGGAAAGGGTAGCTAGCTACCCGTCCCTTACGGGGCGACCGGGCGCGGCAAACGTCCGGGGTCAATCCCGCGCAGCAGTCGGGGCGATGGATTGACCCCAGGAGCGCCCCGTGCACCCCGAAGTATCCAAGGCCCGCGCGCAAGTCGCCGGTCTCTCTCGCGCCGTCCGTAACGGCGAACGTCCCCAGGCTGACCTCGATGCGGCTAAGTCCCGCCTCAAGGCGAAACTCGCCGAAAGGTACGTACAAAAGGTACTGACCGAGGCCCCACCGCTCACCGATGAGCAGCGCACGCGGCTCGCCGAGCTTCTCCGCCCCGCCCGAGTTGGCGGTGGCGCATGACCACACTGTCAACCGGAGGTCCACCAAGGGAAGATGCCGCCCCCCGTCGGGAAGCGGCACCCACCATCACACCAAACCCTCACC
>CAZPZQ010000467.1:0-2280 GCA_964590745.1 uncultured Mycobacterium sp.
GATTCTGGGTCGCTTCCTGGAGCACTCCCGCATCATGCACTTTCGGGCGAGCAACGAGTTCTGGATCGGCAGTGCCGACATGATGCACCGCAACCTCGATCGTCGGGTTGAGGTGATGGTCCAAGTCAAAGACCCCAGGCTCACTGCGCAACTCGATGACGTCTTCAATTCTGCGCTGGATCCGGCCACCCGATGCTGGGAACTCGGTCCGGACGGCCAGTGGACCGCATCGCCACAGGCCGGCGAAACCGTGCGCGACCACCAGGTTTCGTTGATGGAGTCGCGTCGCAGCCCTTGATCTCGCGGACCACACCACGTCCGAGCCAGCCCGGGCCGGAATTGAGCTGCAGGAGTTGAGGTGCCGAAGAAGACCCCATCAACCAGCAATGCCGCGGTGACGCGGGTGGTGTACGCGGCCGGTGCGGTGCTGTGGCGGCCGGGCGGCAAGGCGCTCGAAGTTGCGGTTATTCACCGTCCTCGCTATGCCGACTGGTCGCTGCCGAAAGGCAAGGTGAATCCCGGCGAAACTGAGCCGGCGGCGGCGGTGCGGGAGGTCTTTGAAGAGACCGGCCACTGCGCACACCTGGGCCGCCGGCTAGGCACGGTGAGCTACCCCGTCCAGCAGGGGACGAAGAAGGTGCGCTATTGGGCGGCCCGCAGCCACGGTGGAGACTTCGCCGCGGGCGCCGAAGTGGACGAGCTGGTTTGGCTGCCGATACCGGACGCCATGAAGAAACTGGGATACCCATACGATCGAAAGATCTTGCGCCGATTCGCCAAGTATCCCGCCGACACCCAGACGGTGCTGATCGTCCGACACGGCACTGCCGGACGCAAATCCCGCTTCAACGGCGACGACACTCGCCGGCCGCTGGACAACAAAGGGCGTACCCAGGCCGAGGCACTGACTGCACAACTCCTCGCGTTCGGTGCTACCGACGTTTATGCCGCCGACCGACTGCGCTGCCACCAGACGGTGGAGCCGCTGGCGCGTGAGCTCGGGGTCACCATCCGCAACGAGCCCGGACTGACCGAAGAAGCCTATGGCCGCAGCCCCAAACAGGCCCGGCGCCGCGTCGAGCAGATCGCCACCGAGTCATTGAACGGCGCGTCGAGACGGACCCCGGTGATCTGCACTCAGGGAAAGGTGATTCCGGGACTGATCGCGTGGTGGTGTGAGCGCGACGGTGTCCGCCCGGATAAATCCCGCAACCGCAAGGGCAGCACTTGGGTGCTATCGCTTTCGGCTGGCCGGCTGGTGGCCGCCGACCACATCGATAGTGCGTTGGCTACCAAAGCCCGGTCCTGGCAAGGTCGCTAACAACACCCGGAAAGCCCGATGCGCCGCGGATGTCCCAGCGGCGCATCGGGTCCGGTTGCCTACCTGCGACCCTTCCGCGCAGCGGCCTTCTTGGCCGGGGCTTTGCCGGCCCTGGTGGTCTTGGTGGCTGCTTTGCGAGCCGGCGCCTTGGTCGCGGCTTTGCGAGGAGCTTTGGTGACCGACTTTTTCGCCGCTCTGGTGGTGGTTTTCTTCGCCGGCGACTTCGTCGCTTTGGTCGCGCTCCGCTTCGCCGGCGCCCGCTTCACCGCAGCCTTTTTGGCCGGCGCCTTTTTGGCCGCAGCCTTGCGAGCCGGAGCCTTGGTGGCGGTCTTTTTCGCGGCCGGCCGGGACGCCTTCTTAGCCGGCGACTTCTTCGCCGTTCTCTTGGCGCCGGCGACCGCGCCGCGCTTGACGGCCGGCCCCTCAGCCGGGAGACGCTGCGCACCAGACACAATCGCCTTGAACTGTGCACCGGGGCGGAACGCCGGGACGGACGTCGGTTTCACCCGCACCGTCTCGCCGGTGCGAGGGTTCCGTGCCACCCGCGCCGCCCGGCGCCGCTGCTCGAACACACCGAACCCGGTGATGGTGACACTGTCACCTTTGTTCACCGCCCGCACGATGGTGTCGACGACGTGCTCGACGGCGTCGGTTGCCGTCCGACGATCCGTCTTCAATTTCTGTGTGAGCACATCGATAAGCTCTGCTTTGTTCATCCAATCCCTCCGGGATCCAGTGGCCCTCCTTGAGCCGACTAGTCCACTACGGTAAACCCTGATACCGCTGATATCCAAGTGCCACGCGTAGTTTCAGTGAAAATTATCGGACATTTCGGCAATACGGTTGCCGCCCTTGGCCCGTAGCGAGGCCTCCAAATGGCTCGGCGGCGAGTCGCAATTCGGCCGACTACCAAGGCGTCAGGGTGTCGGAATAGTCCGCGGTTTCCAGGCCTGCCGATC
>CAZPZQ010000468.1:0-2279 GCA_964590745.1 uncultured Mycobacterium sp.
GGTCGGGCGCAGTGCCCGCGACGGACGATCGCAGCTGTGGTTAGGCTCGACCTCACCGTCCCGACCTAGCACTCGCCGGTCGCGAGTGCCAAAGTCATTCTTAGCACTCGCCTATGCCGAGTGCAAGGTGCCCGGGGCGCTGCCTCACGGCAGGTCGAGTAGTTCTTCGTAGAAGCCACCGAACCGGTGCGCCGGATCGACCAGGTGCACCTCCAGGATCCAGTGGCAGGCGCGGCCAGCGCGGTCCAGCCGACGCATCGGCTGGCTCGATCCCGGAGCGATGTAGGAGTGCACGTCATCGCCGGCGAGCTGTTTGTGGGAAAACTCGCCCACCAGGTGCCCGGCGATCGGGCCACCGAAGCCGAATCCCTCGGCGGCGGCCAGTTCGACCACCTGACCGAAAAGCTCGTCGCCGGTGATGTCGGGATGGCTGTCGAAATAGTCCCGGCCGGCCCGCCACACCCGGGGCAGCGCGGCACGGATCGCGAGCTTGTCCGGGTCTGCATCAGCACCGCCCAGCACGAACGTCCGGCCGAAGTCGGCCTCCCACTCCTCGAAGATCGGGCCGAGGTCGCAGAACACGATGTCGTCGGCGGCGATCGTCCGGTCCGGCGGATGCTCGCGGAAGGGTTGCAAGGTGTTCTGCCCGGCCCGCACGATGCGCCGGTGCCAGTGCCGGGTCACCCCGAACTGTTGGGCGGCCAGGTCGCGGATTTCGTCGGACAGTTGGCGTTCGCCCACACCGGCGCGGATCATGCCGCGGCGCTCGACTTCGTCGAACAGCCGGGCAGCCTTGTCCTGAGCGTCCAGCAGACGTTGCGCGCGGACCTCCTCGTCGGCGACCGGCTTGCTCACTGCATCGATGCTAATCATGGCGGCGGGGCCGGCCCGGGCGCTGGGCGACGGCCCAGCGGCTGTTCGCCACCCACGGCGACGCCTGTGCGGCCACCGACCACGCCGATGCCGCCGGCACGTCGATCACCCGGTAGGCCTTCACCCCGGCCGCGGTGGCCGCGACCAGGGTGGCCACCCCGGCGCGGCGCTGAAACCAGCTCTGCCGCACCGTCCACGCGACGATGCCCGCGGTGGCGATACAGTCGCGGCGGCGTTCCAGGCTGCCGCTGCGGGCCACCAACCAGTGCCGATCGACCCGGTGCCCGAGCGCGCGGACCCGGTCGACGGCCAGTAGGCCACAGCACACCGCCAGTGCTGCCCACAACAGCCACCACCCGGCCGGGGCGCCGACCGTCGCGGCAGCTCCGGCCAGCCCGGTGCCGGCCAGCGCCGGCAGCAGCATCGCCCGGGTCCAGCGTCGTCGCGCCGCGGCCGGGCCGTGGCTGTGCAGCGGTCCGCTGACCACAGCAGCGTCGCCGACCAGGCCGGTCAGCACCGTCTCGGCGACCGCGGCCGGGCAGGGCGGCAGCAGCACCGACGATTCCCCCACGCCGGTGACTCCGGTCATCACCGCGTCCAGCCGGGCTCCGCCCACCAGCCGCACCAGCAGCGGTCGTCGCAGCGTTCCCCCGCGCAGCCGCCGCATGTCGTACCGGCGTTCCCGCACCCGCAGCAGGCCGTAGTTCAACGTCAGCACATCCCCGGCGGCACCGGAGCTTCGGGATAGCACCAAGTTTCCATAGGTCAGCAACGAACGCAGCACGGCCAGCAGCACCGACAGCAGCGCCACCACAGCGCCGACCACGGCCACCGTGACAGGCACGCCGGCCCGTTCCGCGGTGTCCACGACGAGCCGGCCGATTCGGGAGTCCTGCAGCGGCTCCCAGAACCCGCTCTGGTAGATCGCCCCGACCGCGGCCAGCATGGTCACCAGCCCGGACAGGCTCAGCGGGCTGTACCGCAGCCACGACGGCCGCCACCGCGCCAGGATGGTCGCCGGGGCTGGTGACCGGGCCGGGGAACGCTCGGCGCCGGCCAGCAGGATGGCGCGCAGCCGCGGCACCTGATCGTTGTCCACCGCGTCGAGTTCGAACACTTGATCGCCAGCGGCCTGTTGGCCGGTGCTGACCCGCAGCACGGTCAAGCCGAGCAGCCGGTGCAGCAGCCGGGCCTCGGTCTGCACCGACCGGATCCGGTTGCGCGGCACCGACAGGAACTTGCGGCGTAACACGCCCGAGCGCAGCTGCAGCCGACCCGATTCCGGGTCGGGTTCGATGCGGTAGCTGGTGGTGAACCAACGCGCCACGCCGATCACGGCGATCACCCACAGCACCGCCAGCACCCACACCTGGTTGTCGGTGGTGGACCCGAACACCACCGCCGCG
>CAZPZQ010000469.1:0-2268 GCA_964590745.1 uncultured Mycobacterium sp.
CAGTGGCTGCACGGTTGCGGGACGGTGTCCGCGGCCGGGCCGGCCGCCAACGTCGTCGCCAGCTGGCCGCGCAGCCGCAGCCAGTACGGACTGAAATCGTTGACCCGCAACGGCTCACGCCGGCCCGAGCCCAGCCACAGGTGCATCTTCACCGGCCGCACCCCGGTGCGCGCCGCGATCGCGTCGGCGTAGAAGCACAGCTGCAGCACATGTCCGGGTTTGGCTTCGCTGCGCGCAAGTTTGGCGTCGACCGGTTTGTAGGACACCCGCCCTTGCGCGTCGACCACCCGCTCCAGGAAATCGGCGATGCCGCGCACGCCGTCATGGACGAACGGCATCTGATAGATGACGTCCCAGCCGTCGTCAAACGGGTTGCCGGCCCGTGTCACCCAGGTGGTGAACGGCTCACCGCCACCGCGCCCGGGAACCGCCAGGATCGCCTTGTCCTGCCGGCGGTACTCATCCAGGCACTGCTGTTCGTGCTCGCCGCCTTTGCGCACCAACAAGTCGGCGAACGCGCTGAAGGTGGAGGCCGGCGCCGTGTCCCGTCGTCGACCTGGCTGCGCAGCGTGAGGTAGTGCGCGCAGCCCAGCCATGCGGTGATCTTCGACGGGGTCAGCACCGGCTCGCCCGCTGCTGACCTGGCGGGGGCATGGGATGGCCTGCTCATGGTGGGTTACCGAGTTCAGCGGCCCACGTCAACAGACGCTGCTTGATTCCCTCCAACGCTGCAGCATCCACCCGTAGGCAACGGTGTCGCGTACATCCAGCTGCGCGACGTGAGCGAGCTGGCGGGCGAACTCCACGCTGTCGAACCCAGGGTCGTGTTCGTGAGCGAGGACAAGGAGCGCATTATCGCTATACCGGCGCGATTCCCGGATCGCATCGAGATCGAGGAAGTCTCTGGCTTCGGCGCGCGAGAAGACGGCAGCGACTTTGTTGCCCACGGCGTCGGGAAGGGCCAGCACCGGGCCGACCTCGAGACGGATCGGCGGTTCCTTTCGCCAGTCCACTGCCAGGTCAACGACGACCACATCCTGGGTGCGGTCGCTTACGATGAGCCGCGCGAACAGCGGTGCCGCTCTGGCGCGCGTGACCGAAAAACCCGCATCGCGCAAGGTCTCTTCGGCAAGCTCCAGCGCTCGACCAAACGCATCGGTCGATGTGGTTGACGCCGCGAACAGATCGACGTCCTGGGTGGGCCGGTTGGTGATGCCGTGCTCGCGGATCGCGGCGGAACCCGCCAGGGCAAAACCGGCCGGGCCAATTGCCTGCAACAGCAAGGCGGTGACGCGTCGCTGGTACTCAATCGCACCGATCACAACCGGGCCGGGCTTGAGTCTTAGGTCCGCAGGTCCGGGAAACGTCGTTCCCAGATACGACGGCATCGCTCGGGAAGTATCAGATCGGGCCAGACCTGGCGCAGCAGCGCCTCATTGAGGTGGGCCTCTTGAACGTCTGGAGTACCTTCCCGCACGATGGCCTGGTAGGCGCTGCGCAGGTCATGAGCGTCGGACAGATCGTAGCGGCGCGGCGGTCCCCAATAGATTGCCAGGGGCAGCTCGACAACCCCGGAGGCGCGGCCTTTGAGCGCGCCGAGCGAGGGCGGCGTGTCATACGGGACCACGTCCTTGAATAGGACTTTTTCAGCCACCGCCACCACCTCATCTCGCGCGACGTTCGTTCTAGTTTACGTTCGCCGGCTTGTCGCGCCGGTGCCGATTATGCCCGCGGGACGGCCTCAGGCCCAAGCGTCGGAAACCACCGAACTTGTCATGCGGAAGAACACCACCGCGGCTACCGGGCACCTGGCGGCATCATCCGGAGTTCACGTTCGACATTTTCTGTATAATGTCGAACATGGTGAATGGGACCGTAAATGGTCATCGACCCTGAGGACATCGAGTGGGACGAAGGCAATGTCGAACACGCCACTCGTCACGGCATCAGCGCAGCAGAGATCACCCAGGTGTTGCTGAACGATCCGACGATTCGCCGCAACCGCAAGGGGCGCAGCGGTGACTACTACGCGTTGGGCGTGACCGATGGCGACCGCAAGGTTGCGGTGGTGGTTGCCTAGGAGCCGCGGCGGCGGATCATCCGCCCGATCACAGCGTGGGAGCGTGATGAGTAAAAAGCAGCCCGACCAGATGACCGAGGCCGAACTGGCCGACTATTACTACGCCCACCGCGGCGACTCCGACTTGGTGGGCGACGAGGTCGCGTATGTGCCGCCGCGGACGGCGCGGATCGCGGTGCGGCTGAGCC